>CALWJA010000098.1 GCA_944380875.1 uncultured Clostridia bacterium | reverse complement strand
TGAGTAAGGCCGCCGAAATAATTGCCATAAATTTCAGCAGGAAGCCCTTTGTCTTCCCGTGTAATGGCCTTTTCATCCCCAATGCTGATATTATACCGAAGAATGGTTTTTCCGCAATCCTTATTGTGATTCAGACCAATGCAATCCAGCCAGAAACCACCTTTATTTCCATGGGTATAATTATACTGGAAAATGGTATCCCCGGCTGTTCCCCAATCCGTATCAAAAGCGGAACCATCGCCTTCAAAAAGAGTGGTACGAGCCACCTCATTACGCTGGATGAGAGCATTTTCTGTTGCGCAGACCCAAATTCCCGCTATAAGCCTGGTATCCTCCAAATTTCCCAGGGCGCCTGCATCAAAGCAGCGGTTCCCGTCGATCAAAGGCGAAATGCTGTTGGCCACAATGATGCCGTCGCTTCCCGTTCGTTCGATCCTGTTTCTTCGCACTACCACATGGGTATGGTGTATATCATTGATAAAATCCTCTTGCTGGTTGATACGAATTCCACTGATGTGCACATCATGGATATAATTTCCTTGGATCAGAATATCGTGAAGATGGTTCTTTTCCGATGTGCGGCCAGGGAACGTAACATAAATTCCCGAATTCCAGTACATACTCCTGTAAACGCCCAAGCTGCGGCGGTTTTCCCCGTTTACATCGGTAATTTCACAGTTGAGAATGGAAATCCCCTCTGTGATTCCCTGGGCCTTTCCACGAATGCACACGCCGTTTCGGATCTGTCTTTCTTTTCCATGATTGGTAATTTTGAAACCATCCACTGTATAAAAGCTTACGCCATCCAGGAACAATGCAGCGTATGTTCCATCCCCTGCAATCCAGGGCTTCTCCCCTTCTCCGTATCCCTCGAACACTACCGGCGCCCCAAAACAGCCGTCTCCCTGAGGCTTAAGAACGCCCTCCCACTGGCCTCCCCGGCGGAATCGCACTCTGTCCCCAGACCGAAAGATCTGGGTGTTCACCCGATCCAATGTCTTCCAGGCTGTTTCGGGAGAAACCCCTTCGTTTCCGTCACAACCTTTTCTATCATCCACATAAAAAATTCTGCCTGTTTCCTTTTCCATACCGCTTCTCCTTTCCAATACTACTGGGAAACCCGTTTTTGCTGCCCATGTTAAAATCTTTCCTTTATACAGTATCCGTATAAGCAGCGGTTTCCTGCCTTTCAATTTTTTTGAAAGCCGGGTTTCTATTCCACATTATACCTTATGTCCTGTAACGGGACAACCTTGTTTTCTATGCTTTTCTTCCGTCAAGTAGGCTTTTTCCTCTTTTATATAAACGCTGTTCTGCATAAAGAAGTCCCCGGCGCCTGCTGCGCCGGGGACTTCTTACAACCCCTTCCCCCAAAATGGGGAAAACCTTTCAAGCCGACCAAAAGCCGGCCTATACCATATCCGATGCCAAAAAATCCGTCAGGTTCCCGATGGGATTCATCATTCTTATAGAAAATGAGGAAGCCATCATACAAATACGGACCAGGCAATAGAAATATACATATTGAAACAGTTTGAACACCATACCGATTGGGTTTAGGAAACGAAAAAAGGTTTGATTTTTAACCCAAGCCTATTCTTATCAGTAAAATGACTATGTTGTTATACTACTTCTATTTTCCCGATTTGTAAAGGTGTTTTTGCGTGAATTTATATAAATACGTAAAAAAACACAAAAAAAGATAAAAAAGGTATCTTTTCTTTAGGTGTCAAAACGTTACAACATTCAATCAAACCTTTTGCCGTATTTTTCATTTTATCCATCCCAAAACCCTGCATTCCCATATACGGAGCCATATTAAAGAATTCAATACTCAAAACGGTAAAAGATATATCCGATACAAACTCCACATATACTATTTCCATATTCTGGCTTTATGGAAGGTTACAGAATTGGTACTATTATTTTGTGTCTCTTTGCAGTATAATGGAAACAGATATAGACAAAGCTTCCTCAAGGAGCTCCAAAGCACTGTATTCTGCAACAAGGAGGATCTTTTATGAATATTTTCGAAGCCGTTTCAAATGGAATTTCCAAAGCTGTAGGTTTTGTGGCCGATAAAAATCATAAGGCCGCTCTTATCAATCGACTCCGTATTGTGATTAAAAACGAACGGGAAAACGCTTCCAGAGCGTATGTGGCCCTGGGAAAATATTATCTGGAGAACCTCCGTGATCCTGAAAACGAGTTGACCGAGCGTCTCTGCCGTTCTGCTGAGGACAGTGAAGCCCGGATTCGCAAAGCATTTGCCAAATTGGATGCAATTGCCAGCGAAAATGCAGCTGCTGAAAAAGAGCAAAGCTGCGAAGACTGTTCTGACGATTGCGGCCGCTGCCCCTACTCCGTGCGGGAAGACATCACCCCTTCTGAATTTTTCACCGGAGCCAAAAGGGTCACTGTGCTGCCAGATTGGAAACCGGAAGAATAATCTGTTGTTTTTTGCAGAAAAGTATTGGGAGAAAGCGCATCTTTCGGGATATTCCTATGCGTTTTCTCCTTTTTTCATGGTCAGGCAAACTTAAACTTAAAGGAACACAGGAAGTATCATCCTGTAAAACGGGAAGGGAAAAGGATACCATAATGACAACAAAAAAGAAAGTACTTCTGGGAATGAGCGGCGGTGTGGATAGTTCTGCCGCCGCGTTGCTGCTGCAAAAAGAAGGATACGAGGTAGAAGGTGTAACCCTGCGTCTGCGCCCGGATACTGAACCGGGTTCCGGTCCGGAGGCCCACGGTGCCTCCGGCGATATACGGGATGCCGCTCTGGTCGCAGAAGCGCTCCACATTCCCCACTCGGTCTTAGACCTGCGGGAAGAATTTCGTGATCGTGTTATTGAAAATTTCGCAAAGGAATATGCCGCCGGGCGGACTCCTAATCCCTGCGCTGTCTGTAACCGGTATATCAAATTCGGCGCCATGCTGGATTACGCTCTCCAGCATGGATTTGACTTTGTGGCCACCGGTCATTATGCACGAATCACCCAAGAAGAGACAAAGGATGGAAAAATTCGCTGGCAGCTGCGGAGTGTCCCCTCAGAAAAAGATCAGAGTTATATGCTGTATTCTCTTTCCCAGGAACAGCTTGCCCATACTCTGCTTCCTCTGGCTACTTATTCCAAGGAGGAAATACGCAAAATAGCCGAACAGGCCTCCCTGCCTGTAGCTAAAAAGCCGGACAGCCAGGAAATCTGTTTTGTTCCGGATAAGGATTACATCCGTTTCCTGGAAGAATACACCGGAAAAAAAGCAGCTGAAGGAGATTTTATAGCCCAGGACGGAAGCATTTTGGGCCGCCATAAAGGGATTCAACATTACACCATAGGCCAGCGGAAGGGCCTGGGAGTTGCTTTCGGGCAGCCCATGTATGTTACGTCTATCCTGCCCGAAAAGAATCAGGTGGTTCTTGGCCCGGAAGGCAGCCAGTATTCCGATTCCCTTTTTGCCCGGGATATCAATTGGATCCCCTTTGATACCCTTTCCCCCGGAGAAGTTCTGCACTGTACTGCCCGCATCCGGTATCATGCCGCCCCTGCGCCATGCACTGTACGCAGTATACAAGAAGGTGTTCTGCAGGTAGACTTTCTTTCTCCTCAGCGCTCGGTAACACCCGGGCAGGCTGTGGTGTTTTATAGCGACGATCTGGTTCTCGGCGGAGGGACAATCTGCCGGAACCCCACCGATATATAAAACCATCTTGTGTTTATGGCCGCACAGCATCAAAATAGATGCGGTGCGGCCATTCTTCGATTTTATCTTTCTTTTTTTGGCGGCCTATGCTATAGTTTTATGGAAGTGTGATTTTTGGAAATCCAAGCTTTTCTCCCAGAGAAAGCGGCGGCTTTTCCGTGTATATAACAGGAGGAACTATTCCTATGGAAAAAACAGGTATATTATTTATTGCGATTTGTATGGGCTGTGCCCTGCTGTTTCTGCTTATGGGGCTTTTTTCCCGCAGGAAACAGGAACCGGTGCAGTTTTGTTCTGCCTGGGAAGTAACGAAAAAAACAATTCGCGATGTGCCCGCTTATAACAAAGCCTATGGACGCATCTGGCTTTGGTACGCTCTCGCCTGGTTTTTAGCCGGTCTCACCCCTTTTATTACCTCCGCCCCTGTTTCCATTATTCTGATCGGCGCTGTCTGTTTCGGCGGAATTCCCGTTATTATTCTCTGTTACAGGAAAATGTATAAAAAATATACCCGGTAAGGCTGCGAGTGGACAGGAGACTGAAAACCCTGGATATTCCCAACTTGTTGCCTTATCCGCCCTTTTAACAGCGAAACCAAAAAAGATGCCACACAACTATACAGGTATGTATTTCTTAAATTTATCTACAGAATAGGAGAGGATTTGAAATGGCAATGCACGAGGCGCGTCTGAAAAGAGTTCTGGCGGCCATGGAAAAGGAAAATTTGGAACAGATACTGGTCACTTCCCGCTCTGCCGTTCTATACCTTACGGGTGTAGATCTGGATCCCATGGAGCGGATGCTGGCGCTGTATCTGAACTGTAAAGGGGAACGCGTTCTGTTTGGAAACAAGCTTTTTAAGCTTACCCCCATGGAAGGGCTTCGCCTTGTAGAACATACAGACGCTTCCAATCCTGTAACCGATCTGGCAAACGTTCTTCTTCCCGGCAAAATTGGTATTGACGACAACTGGCGCGCCCAGTTCCTTATAAATCTGATGGAGCTTCGGCCGGATATCACCCCCGTTCACGGTTCCCTGCCTATGCAGCTCACCATGATGCAGAAAGACGAAACAGAGCGGGAGCGGATGCGTGTTTCCTCCAAGCTGAACGATCGCTGCATGGATACCGTTGCCAAAGCTATCAAAGGCGGTCTTTCCGAGCTGGAACTTATGGATGTGATTGTCCGCTTCTTTAAAGAGAACGGCGCCAAAACCAGTGGATTTGCTATTGTAGCCGCTGGTGAAAACGGTTCTGATCCCCATCACGTTACAGGAACGGACACCATTCAGGAAGGGGACGGCATCGTATTTGATATAGGCGCTCCCCTAAACGGCTATTGGAGCGACATGACACGGACTATTTTCTATAAATCCGTTACGGAAGAACAGAAAAAAGTCTATGAAACGGTTTTGGCTGCCAACCTAGCCGGTATTGCGGCCGTTAAGCCGGGCGTCCCCCTAAAGGAGATCGACGCCGCTGCCAGAAAAGTAATCGAAGACGCCGGTTACGGAGAATACTTCATCCACCGCACCGGCCACTGCATCGGCATGGAATGCCATGAAGCGCCTTCTGTAGGCGCAGAAGAGGAAACTCTTGCTTTGCCCGGCATGTGCTTCTCCATCGAACCGGGCATTTATCTTCCCGGAAAATTCGGCGTCCGCATTGAAGATCTTGTGATGGTCACGGAAGACGGCTGCGAAGTTTTAAACAGCTATCCAAAGGATCTTTTAGTGGTAGAATAACAGCTTTGTATTGGATTTTGTGAATCTGAAGTCTACGTTTCATAAAAACAGAGTGGATCCGGCGTTTTCAAACGCCGGATCTTTGTTTTTACATATGCGTTTTCCAGTTTCTTCGAATCTTTGGAATAGAATCCATATTCCATGTATACAATTTTACGGACAACCTCTTTTCACTTTCGAGAATTCTGAAATCCGTTCTTCAAAAGAATTTCTGCTGACTCATAATGACAGTTGGACTTTTTTCGTGAATTTTGGAAAATTTGCCCTCTTTTTTCATTCAAACATACTTTTTTCTTGCTATTTTTAAGAAATAGTTGTATGATATTGAAAAGAAGTTGTATGTACTTTTATTGCGTAATTGTAAATACCTGCAAAAAAACTCCCGCAGGCCATAGAAATCTTTTTTTACACTACAATCCTATGATTCCGTTTCATCCCTGTAATACGGGTTTCGGAACCGACTTTCTCTGGAAAAACAGCACAAAATAGTAAAACAACGCCATACCAATAGATTTTGATAACCGGCTTTGCCGAAATTCCAGAATAGAAGGAGAATTGCCATGACTGTTTCCGGCAACGAAGGCGGCCCCCTCTTTCCCGGCTCCACATCCGCCGGAGAAACGCCAGGTGCTTTTGAAAATCATCCGGCAGGATCCAAGGAAAAGGACGCTGAAAAATCCAAATATATAGTTCTTGCAAACCTTCTCCGTCAGCAGATCCTGGGCGGTTGTTACCATGCCGGCGATAAACTCACCTCGGAAAACCAGCTCTCCCAGCAGTATGGGCTGAGCCGGCAGACCGTCCGACAGGCGCTGGCTGTTTTGGAGCAGGAAGGCCTGCTTCTGCGCCAGCGGGGCAGCGGCACATATGTGAGCTTTGCCGCCCCCAGAAAGGAAAAGACCCACTCCATAGGCGTTATTACGACTTATATTACAGATTACATCTTTCCCACCATTGTAAGAGGCATCGAAGAAGAACTGACCCGAAACGGCTATCACCTGACCCTGGGCGTCACCAAAAACCGGGTGGAAAATGAAGCCCGGCTTCTGCGGTCCTTTTTGGAAAACCGGGTGGACGGGCTGATTGTAGAGGGCACAAAAACCGCTTTTCCCAATCCTAACCTGGACTTATATCGACAGCTGGAAGCCATGGGCATACCGGTGGTGTTTTTTAACGGGTATTATCGGGAATTGCCTTCCGTCTACGTGGTGACAAACGATCGAAAAAGCGGCTGGGATGCGGCTGAATATCTGATACGCCGTTCCGGCTGCCGCAAACTGGGGGGAATTTTCAAATCCGACGATACCCAGGGGCACGAACGGTATGCCGGTTTCTCTCAGGCTATATTAAAGGAAGGCTGCGAACTGAATGACGACGCTGTGATCTGGTATACCACAGCCGATAAAGAGACCCTTTTCAGCCCGGAAAACGCTCCCGGGATTGTTCGCCGCCTGCAGGACTGCGACGGCGTAGTCTGCTATAACGACCAGATTGCCTATGGGCTTATCGACAGCCTGCAAAAGGCGGGGATTTCCGTCCCGGAACAAACCAGCGTCTTTGGTTTTGACAATTCCAGTGTATCGGAGTATTCCCCCATTAAAATCAGTACCTTTGCCCATCCGAAAGAAAAGCTGGGCATCGAAGCTGCCCGACGGCTTCTGCGTATGATAGAGCAGGGAACAAGAGAATCCCCCCTGGTAATGGATATGGAATTGGTGGTAAAGGCATCCACACGGTAAAACGTCCAAAGAGGATTATTCTTGAGTAGCGATTTTGAATATTGCGATATAAGGAAAATTTCTCTGCCCAATTTATTAAAAAACTGCATAAAACATTGGAAAAGCCCTTGATTTTTTCCTCATTTTATACTACACTTAAGGCGTAAGTTGTACATACAACTTTCCCCATATAGCTCAAAAAAATTTTGCATTTAATTTTCCGCAATTTTAATTCTTTTAAGGAGGATTTGTTGACATGAGCAAGTATACGATCGGCGTTGACTACGGTTCCCTTTCCGGCCGCGCTGTGCTGGTGGACGTAGCTACAGGTGAAGAACTGGCTTCTTCCGTCTACGAATATCCCCATGCCGTTATGGAAACACAGCTGCCGGACGGCACCAAACTGGGCCATGACTGGGCCCTGCAGCATCCCCAGGATTATCTGGATGTTCTTTCCCACACCATTCCCGCTGTTCTGAAGGAAGCGGGGGTTTCCAATGAAGATGTAATCGGCGTCGGAACGGATTTCACCGCCTGCACCATTCTGCCTGTAAAGGCGGACGGCACTCCTCTCTGTTTCCTGCCTGAATACAAAAACCGCCCCCATGCATATGTAAAAATGTGGAAGCATCATGCCGCACAGGATAAAGCCAATATGCTCAATGAAATCGCTGAAAAACGCGGAGAGAGCTGGCTGAAGAACTACGGCGGAAAAATTTCCTCCGAATGGGCCATCCCGAAGATCTGGCAGATCCTGGATGAGGACGAGGAAATTTACAACGCTATGGACCGCTTTATCGAAGCAGCCGACTGGATTATCTGGCAGCTTTGCGGCAAAGAAACCCGCAATTCCTGCACGGCAGGCTACAAGGCCATGTTCAATAAGAAAATGGGCTATCCTTCCGACGATTTCTTCAAGGCATTGGATCCCCGTCTTGAGCATGTAATTGACGAGAAATTCTCCCGTGACATTACGCCTCTGGGCGGCTGCGCGGGCTATGTAACGGAAAAAGCCGCGGCGCTGACAGGCCTGAAGGTAGGCACTGCCGTTGCAATCGGCAATGTAGACGCTCATGTGTGCGTTCCCGCTGTGGGCATCGACGGCCCTGGAAAAATGCTGGCAATCATGGGTACTTCCACCTGCCATATGATGATGGGCACCACGGAATCCCAGGTTCCCGGTATCTGCGGCGTGGTAGAAGACGGCATCCTGCCCGGTTTCTTCGGCTATGAGGCTGGCCAGTCCTGCGTAGGCGACCATTTCGCATGGTTTATCGACAACTGCCTGCCCGCTTCCTATTACGAAGAAGCAGAAAAGCAGGGCATGAACATACATAAATTCCTGCGCGCCAAGGCAGAGAGCAAAAAGCCCGGCGAAAGCGGCCTTCTGGCTCTCGACTGGTGGAACGGCAACCGTTCTGTTCTGGTAGACGTTGATCTGACCGGTATGATGCTGGGCATGACCCTGCAGACCAAGCCGGAGGAAATCTATCGCGCCCTTATTGAAGCTACCGCTTACGGCACCCGGATGATCGTGGAAAATTACCGTGAAAACGGCATCCCGGTAGAAGAATTCTATGCTTCCGGCGGAATTTCCCAGAAGGATCCCATGACCATGCAGATTTACGCGGACGTTCTCAATATGCCCATTAAGATCGCCGGATCCCTCCAGGGTCCCGCACTGGGTTCCGCTATTTTCGCCAGCGTAGCAGCCGGCAAGGAAAAGGGCGGATATGATAATATCTTTGAGGCCGCAAGAGCTCTTGGCAAGGTAAAAGACACTGTCTATACCCCGATTCCGGAAAATGTAGAGCTCTATAACAAAATTTTCGCCGAATACCGTACTCTGCACGATTATTTCGGCCGCGGCGAAAACGATGTTATGAAGCGTCTGAAGGCTCTGAAAAACTCCCTTTGATTTTTCGCATATACAGGGACGGGCTTTCACCCGCCCGTTCCCTTGTATAGTAGATCCATTGATACGTTATGAAAGGAGATTTTCCCAATGAACAATTCTCTCAAAAAATATGAGTTTTGGTTCGTAGTCGGCAGCCAGGATCTGTATGGTCCTGATGTGCTGAAGACGGTTGACGAACATTCCAAAATTATGGTAGAGGGCTTCAACAAGGATCCCCTCATCCCCGGCACCGTGGTATTCAAGCCCGTAGTGCGCAACTCCAACGAAATCTACGCTACCCTGACAGCTGCCAATGCTGATCCCGCCTGCGCCGGTGTTATCACCTGGATGCATACCTTCTCCCCCTCCAAAATGTGGATCCGTGGTTTCAACGCTCTGCAGAAGCCTCTTCTGCATATCAATACCCAGTTTAACCGCGACATCCCCTGGAACGAGATCGACATGGACTTTATGAACCTGAACCAGTCCGCTCACGGCGACCGGGAACATGGCTTCATCACCGCCCGTATGCGTCTGCAGCATAAGGTTATCTCCGGCTATTGGGAGAGCGAGAATCTCCGTTCCCGTATGGGCAAATGGATGCGTGCAGCCGTAGGCGCCTTTGAAAGCCGTCAGCTCCGTGTACTGCGCATCAGCGACAACATGCGCGATGTAGCCGTTACGGAAGGCGACAAGGTAGAAGCCCATATTAAGTTCGGCTGGCAGGTTGACCATTACGGTGTAGAAGACATTATCCGCATGGTAGACGCTGTGACCGAGGAAGAAATCGACGCCAAGATGGCTGAATATGCCCAGGTATATGAGATGGCCACCGATAACATCCAGGCTGTCCGTTATCAGGCTCGTGAAGAAGTGGCTCTGGAAAAATTCATGGAAGCGGAAGGCTTCGGCGCTTTCCACACCAACTTCCAGGATCTCCAGCAGCTCCGTCAGTTGCCCGGCCTTGCTGCTCAGAACCTGATGCGCAAAGGATATGGCTTTGCCGGTGAAGGCGACTGGAAAACCGCCGCTCTCTGCCGCATTATGAAGCTTATGACTCAGGACTGCGACAAAGGCACCGGTTTCATGGAAGACTATACATATAATTTTGATCCCGAGAACGGCATGAACATGGGCGCCCATATGCTGGAAGTATGCCCCAGCCTGGCTGCCGAAACGCCTAAGATCAAAGTTGTCCCGCTGGGAATCGGAGACAGGGAAGATCCTGCCCGTGTAACCTTTAAAGCACAGCATGGCCCTGCCGTCCTGGCCACTATCGTGGACATGGGCGATCGGTTCCGCATGATCGTAAACGATGTTGTGGGCCAGGTGCAGGAGCACGATATGCCCAACCTGCCCGTAGCCGGTGTTCTGTGGAAGCCCCTGCCCAGCTTGGAAACCTCTGCTGAAGCATGGATCTATGCCGGCGGTGCTCATCACTCCGTCATCAGCTTTGCTATTGATGAGGAAGTGCTCCGTGATTTTGCTGAGATTATGGATATCGAATACATCCATATCGGCGAGGAGACCAACATCAACGAGCTGCGCAAAGAGCTGACCTGGAACGACCTGATCTGGAAGCTCAAGAAATAAGAAACTATACTTTTTACCGAAAGCCCCTTTTTTCCAGGGGCTTTCCCCATGTGGGAAAACCAGGATTGAAAAAGTTTCGGTTTTCCCCACTCTATTTTAAAACGGGACAAAGGAGCGAAAATCATGCTTGAAGAACTGAAAAAAAAGGTATGTGAAGCCAATAAAATGCTGCCTGCTCACGGCCTGGTTGTCTTTACTTGGGGCAACGTTTCCGGCATTGACCGTGAATCCGGCCTGTTTGTCATCAAGCCCTCCGGCGTTGAATATGACAAACTGACTCCCGACGATATGGTTGTTATGAATCTGAAGGGCGAAAAGGTAGAAGGCGATTTGAATCCTTCTTCTGATACTCCCACCCATTGCGTGCTGTATAACGCATTCCCCAACATCGGCGGCGTGGTGCATACCCATTCCCGCTGGGCCACCGTCTGGAGCCAGATCGGCCGCGGGATTCCTGCATACGGCACCACTCACGGAGACTATTTCTACGGCGAGATTCCCTGCACCAGAAATATGACACCGGAAGAAATCGCCGGTGAATATGAAAAAGAAACCGGTAATGTAATTGTGGAAACCTTTAAGGGCAAAAACGCTGATTACATCCCCGCCGTGTTGGTAAAATCCCACGCTCCTTTCACTTGGGGCAAGGATTGCTTTGACGCTGTCCACAACAGCGTGGTTTTGGAAGAGCTGGCTATGATGGCCTGGCATACGGAAGCTCTGCAGTCCGGCCAGATTGCCACCATGCAGCAGGAGCTTCTGGATAAGCACTTCCTGCGCAAGCACGGAGCTAACGCCTATTACGGCCAGACCAAGAAGCTGTAAAACAGGAATTTTCAATACTCTTGCATAGGAATAAAAGCAGCCTTTCTATGGAAAGGCTGCTTTTTCTATGCACATCCCTGTATAAGCGCCTGTATATCCTTTATATGTCTCCATTTTTCTGGGTGTAAAGGCTGTCGATTCCTGGGTTTTCTTTTCTTCCCGGCTGTGCTATAATGTATATACCCTATGAGGGTGTCGGTCAGCATAGCTTTTTATTTTACATCGACGCTGAGTTTTTCGATCCTCCGTTTGAGATGCATATAGGATCAAAACCCAGCCTTTCTATACGTATAACCGGCATCCGGACAAGCGGCTGCCTTTTACCACCATCCAAGGGAGGAGAAACGCAAATGTCAACACAGATCACGAAGGAGATCTTTTGCCCGGGCTGCGGAGCACCGGTTTCTACGCAAATGTATCCGGCCGTACGCGCAGATGAGGACACAGAACTTCGCGACAAGATCCTATCCGAAACCTTTTTCGACTGGTGTTGCCCGGAATGCGGGTATTCGGCTCGTTTTTTATATCCGTGCCTTTATAGTGACAGGAATCATGGTTTTATGGTGTATCTTTTGCCGGAAGGTTCTCCTGAAGGCCCGGTAAAACTTGGCGATGACCTTTCTTCCCTTGCCCAAGTGAAAAAAAGAATCGTTTCCACCGATCTGCAGCTGCGTGAGAAAATTTTGATTTTTGAAAAAGATCTGGATGATAGAGCTGTAGAACTGGTAAAATATGCAATAGCGGATGTTCTCCATTCCCAAACCGGCTCCAAGGTTTCAGAAGGATATTTTCGCATGGTGGATTATAACCAAAACCGGATTGGCTTTTCGTATCTCTTGGAGGGAACGGAAAAAATTCTTCATCGAACCACTTCTCTTGAGGTATATGAAAAGTCCCTGGAAGCGGCCCGGTCGTATGCCCCGACGGATGCCTCCGGCTTTTTTGCTATGGGCAGTGCTGAAGCGGCAAAAATCATGGAAAACTATAGTGCCGCTTCTGCGAAGCAGGAAGGTTAAAAAACGCTCTGTGCTTTAAGATGCTGTTCTTATCCATCTCAGAACCGCATCAAATAAAAACACCAAAATTGTTCTGTATACTCTTGGGAAGAATCCAAAATTGGGTTAAATGTGTTAAAAAAGCATACAGTAAGAACGATAAAAATCTAAGAATACAAAGAGGTTTGCGCGTATGTGTGGAATTTGTGGATTTACAGGCGAAATCATTGATCGCGGGGATAAACAGGAAGTCCTCCGCCGAATGACAGAAATTATTACCCACCGTGGGCCTGACAGCAGCGGCTTTTATACGGATGAAGATGTGGCCATGGGCTTTCGCCGGCTGAGCATTATCGACATCAGTGAAACTGGCGACCAGCCCATTTATAACGAGGATAAGTCCCTTGTACTGACTTTTAACGGAGAAATCTATAATTACCGTGAACTGCGGGAGATTCTTCTCCAGAAAGGGCATGTTTTCACGACCCAGACGGATTCTGAAGTCCTGATACACGGCTTTGAAGAATGGGGCGAAGACCTTCTAAATAAACTGCGCGGTATGTTTGGTTTCGCTATCTGGAACAAAAAAGATAAGAGTCTTTTTATTGCCAGAGATTATTTCGGCATAAAGCCTGTCCATTATGCGGTAGTAAACGGTAATCTGGTATATGGTTCCGAAATTAAAAGCATTCTGGAATATCCCGGATTTGAACGCAAATTCAACCGCAACGCGCTGGACCGCTATATCTCCTTTGAATATTCCGTTCCGCCCGAGACGTTTTTTGAGGGCGTTTATGCCCTTATGCCGGCTCACTATCTTTGGTTCAAAAACGGCAAGGTGGAAACTCATCGCTATTGGGAGCCCAAATTTGAGCCGGATGAATCCATGACGGAAGAAGAAGCCGTAGACGAGATTGCCAAAGTATTTGAGGAATCCGTCAGCGCTCATAAGATCAGCGATGTAGAGGTAGGCTGCTTCCTTTCCAGCGGTGTGGATTCCAGCTATGTATCCACCTATTTCAGCGGCCAGAAAACGTTTACTGTAGGGTTTGACAATGGTGAACGCTACAACGAAATCGAATGGGCCAAAAACCTTAGCGAGAAAATCGGCGTGGAGCATCATTATAAAGTCATTACCCCTGAAGAATACTGGGGCAATATCCGCAAAGTGCAGTATCATATGGATCAGCCTCTGGCGGACGCATCCTGCATAGCTCTTTATTTTGTCTCCAAAATGGCCCGGGATTACGTAAAGGTTGTCCTTTCTGGTGAAGGCGCCGACGAGCTTTTCGGCGGCTACAACATTTACCATGAGCCCGACGACCTGGCTTCCTATCAGAAGCTCCCCTTGTTCCTGCGGAAGGCTCTGGCCGGTGTGGCCAAAGCGTTACCTTTCCGTTTCCGTGGAAAGAACTTTTTGATCCGCGGTTCCCAGCCTATTGAAGAGAATTTTTACGGAAACTGCTCCATGTTTACTATGGAGGAAAAGAAGAAACTGCTGAAAAAAGATATTCCCTGCACACGTCCCCAGGAACTGACTATGCCCTATTACAACCGGGTTAAGGATCTGGACGATGTAACCAAGATGCAGTATGTGGATATCAATGTGTGGCTGGTGGGTGATATTCTGCTGAAAGCGGACCGGATGAGCATGGCCAATTCTCTGGAACTCCGGGTACCTTTCCTGGATAAAGAAGTCTTTAAGGTGGCTTCCCGTCTTCCCAAACGGCTGCGGGTCAACTCCGAAAACACCAAATACGCCATGCGGAAAGCCGCCCTGCGCAGACTTCCCCCCGAAACCGCCAAAAAGAAGAAGCTTGGGTTCCCTGTTCCTACCCGGGTATGGCTGCGGGAAGATAAATATTACAACATTGTCAAGGACGCTTTTCTGAGCGAAGCTTCCCGGCAGTTCTTCAATACGGATGCCCTTATGAAACTTCTGGATGAGCATAAGGCCGGAAAATGCGATAACAACCGGAAAATCTGGACTATTTTTGTATTCCTCGTCTGGTATGATATCTATTTTAACGGTGGTTCCCACGAACCGGGCGTTATGCCGGAACTCCATTAAAGCACTGCAAATCAAAACCAGCGGGATGGAAAATCTTCCATCCCGCTGGTTCTTTGTCTATATAACTCTTTATTCATCCGATCTAAGCCCTAATAGGTTTTTTCGTTTTCCGTTTTAAATTGTATCCAGCTTAGAAAGTTCCTCCATCCAAAGGGCGGAAGAAGCATCGCTGGGCATACGCCAGTCTCCCCGGGGGGAAAGGGTCACAGTGCCTACTTTGGGCCCGTCCGGCAGACAGGAACGTTTAAACTGCTGGCTGAAAAAACGCCTGTAAAAGATTTTCAACCATTTCAAAATCGTTTCCCGGCTATAGGAGCCATCGAATGCCTGGAGAGCCATGCGGAAAATTTTTCCCGGCCCAAACCCAAAACGCAGGACATAGTAGAGGAAAAAGTCATGGAGCTCATAAGGACCCACAATATCCTCTGTTTTCTGGGAAATTTCGCCCTCCACCGGAGGAAGAAGCTCCGGGCTTACGGGAGTATCCAGAATATCCTCTAAAACAGCACCCAGCCTGCCTCCCGTCTCCTGGGATACATACCGCACAAGGTGCCGGACAAGCGTTTTCGGTATGGATGCGTTTACCGCATACATGCTCATATGGTCGCCGTTATACGTGGCCCAGCCAAGGGCAAGCTCGGAAAGGTCTCCCGTTCCCACAACCATGCCGCCGGATTGATTGGCAAGATCCATTAAAACCTGGGTTCTCTCTCTGGCCTGGGCGTTTTCATAGGTCACATCCCTGTTTTCGGGGTCATGGCCAATGTCTCGGAAATGCAGATTCACGGATTCCCCAATGGGTACCTCCATAAACCGAGCTCCAAGCTCTTCCGCCAGTTTCTGGGCGTTGCTCTTTGTCCTTCCCGTAGTGCCAAAACCGGGCATGGAAACTGCCAGAATCCCCTGGGAAGGAAGTCCCAGCCTGCGGAAGGCCCTTGCCGCTACTAAAAGAGCCAGAGTGGAATCCAGGCCGCCGGAAACGCCGATTACAACTTCCCGGCTGTTTGTATGAGCAAGCCTGGTTTTAAGCCCTTCCGCCTGCATAGTAAGAATCAATTCACAGCGTTTTTTCAGGCCGCTTTGCTCCTGCGGCACAAAAGGAAAGGGAGAAATTTTCCGTTGAAGGGCATCCTGCCCATCTTTTTTGAAACCGTCTCCCAGCGAAAAGGAAATCTTCCGCATGGAAGCTGTATTCTTTCGTTCCCATGTAGTAGTATGCCGGCGCTCATACAGCATACGGCCTAAATCCACATCGGCTACCAATACGGAAGGCTCAAAGAGCTCCGATTCTGCAAGGATAGTTCCGTTTTCCCCGATCAGATTATGTCCGGAAAAAACAAGATCGGTAGAAGATTCACCCTCCCCTGCATCGGCATATACATAAGCGCAAAGCATGCGGGCAGAATGAGTAGCCACAAGCTGCCTGCGGTATTCAGCCTTTCCGACCACCTCGTCACTGGCAGAACAATTGAGAAGCAATGTAGCTCCTGCCGCCGCCAGGCGAGTACCGGGAGTATTCAGAACCCATAAATCTTCACAAATTTCCGCCCCCACCACGCACTCGGGCATCTCTTCCAAAGCGAACAGAAGGTCATTTCCGAGCGGAACATGAAAACCTGCATATTCCACTTCTATACCCGGTTCCGGAGCGGGCGAAAAATGGCGTGCCTCATAAAATTCACCGTAATTGGGAATATGGGTTTTTGCAGCCAGCCCCAGAAGCTCCCCCCTGCAAAACAGGGCGGCGCAATTATACAGCCTGCCCTCCGCAGGAACAGGAACACCCACCGCGCATAAAAGGGGCATGTCCGCCGTATCCTCTATCAGCTGTTTTAACGCCGTCTCCGCCCCTTTCAAAAGGGTTTCGCTGAGGAACAAATCCCCGCAGGTATACCCTGTCAGGCACAGCTCAGGGAAAACCGCCGCATTTGCCCCTTTCTGGGCTGCCTCCTTTGCGGCAGCCCCAATGGAACGAGCGTTATAGCTGCAATCTGCCACGCGAATTTTGGGAGAAACTGCGGCTACTCTGAAAAATCCATCCCTAATCATAATTTATGAACCCCCCTGGAAGAATCCGCATTTTCTTTCCGCCCCGGAAGGGACTTTTTATCCTTTCCAAGCCCGGCAAAAAATGCGCCGATAAGGATACAGGAATAATAGCTAATAAAACGCCACAACAGCATAGCTTGCTGAAGAATATCTTCTCTAAAGAACATGCGAAACAAAACAAGAAAACTTCCTTCCGCCGCACCTGCCGAACCGGGAAGGGGCGTATAGGAAGAAATCATGGTAACAAAGCATTGGGCAGAAATCATATCCACTGCCGGAAACCCCTCGCAGCGGAAAGCCTTATACAGGAAAAAAGGCACGGCAAAAACCGCCGTCTGCTGCAGCACAGTTAAACCGTATACCATAAAGCTCCGTTTATGATCTTTATGCATGGATTTATTGCTTTCCAGATAAAAATCCAACTGCCGGTTCAGCTTGTCCTCTGCCTGCTGAAGATTTTTGACAATGTGCACTTTGGCTAGTAAACGTAAAATGCCACGGATCAGTTTCGCGGTTGCTTTCCGATTATGGGTAAAGAAAAAAAGAAAAATTACCATAGCGGACTGATACGCGAATCCCACCGCTGCCAAAGCTAAAAATCCGGGCATTTCACGGCTGAAAAAACCGCTGCGTAAAAACAGCACAGCGGCGGAATAACAGGTAATGGCCGTTTGATATACCAAATACTTCTGGGCCAAAGCAGATATGGCTTTGCCGGAAGGAACCCCCTGGCGGGTCAGCCGCAAAAACTGCATAGGCTGCCCCATAAAACCAAAAGGCGTGATGGCGGTAAAATACAAACCTGTCATCACAACGGAAAAACTTTCCCGCAAAGTGTATTCCCCGCCGTAAGCATTTTTCAGCAGCAAGCGAAGAATTACAGCCTCAATGAGCCAACTGGAGGCTACAGAAAACAGACTGCCCAGAAGCCAGAAAAGGCTTAATCCGGGCAGGCTGTGCAGTAATAATACGAGATTGTTCCCTGAAACGCAGAAATAAATCAGCATTCCTGCCGTCAAGGCAAATAGGGCTATTTGAAAAAACAAAGAAACCCTGTGTTTACGAATCATGGACAGCAGCTCCTAGCGGATATAATCCTCCTCCAGAAGCTCCTTAGAGCCGGGTTCCAGAACGGAATCCGCAAATTCATGCGCATAATGAACGGGCACGAATGTATCGCTGTTACAGTATTTAACTGCTCTGTGCAGATTGCGGATATTCCTAAAAAGCCCTTTGGCTTTCTTTTCCCGATGAATCTTAAACAAATACGACCGGCAACACAATGCGGTTTTCTGGGTGAGCAGCCAGTAGCTGCGGCGATACTTTCGGAATTCTCCGCTTTCTTCCAGCGCAGTACGCACCATAGCGATAGACCGGAGGAAGTCGTTGATCTTTTTCGCGTCGATGGTGGCTAAAGTGCTAGCGCTGTGTTTGTTATAATAATACAGCGGTTCGTTGCTTATGGCCACACGGTCAGCGCCCGCAAATACCTGGTTCATCACTGCCAGATCTTCAAAACACATTTTGGGAAAACGTATTTTCTTTTCTTCAAAAAGAGAACGTTTAAAAAGTTTATTCCATACCAAGCTCTGAAGAGAAAAATCATGCAGAAGCATTTTCATAGCTTGACGGCGTGTATATACACCTTTGCATCGGAAGGGATACTGAATGATAAAATTCCAGTCTACAAAACGGAAATAATAGGAGCAACAGGCAATATCCGCTTTGTTTTCCTGGCAGAGTTCATAAAGCCTCTGCAAATAACATGGAGCCACGAAATCGTCGCTATCCACAAAGCAAAGGTATTCGCCCCGAGCTATATCCATCCCTCTGTTTCGGGATAGGGAAATTCCTTTGTTTTCCTGATCGATTACAGTGATGAAATCATAATTTTCTTCAAAGCGGCGCAGAATCTCCAGACTATGGTCCGTTGAACCATCGTTTACAGCGATAATTTCAAAATCGCGGAAGGTCTGCTCCACCAGGGAAGAAAGACATTTGCCCAGATATTTTTCCACGTTATAGACGGGGATAATCACACTGATTCTGGGAGTGTTTTCCATTCTTAAAGTCCTTTCTTCATACATTACAGATACTGCCTGGATTTTTGCATGTTTCAAAATTCTTCCATTTCATGCAATTCATTCCAAAAACTTTATTTTGAAATATCCAAGCCATAACACATTTCATCGTACCTGTATTATACCAAATACTTTCAGAATTTGCAAATGGACATCCCTGGAATAGAAACAGAAATTTTAATTCCAAAAATTATGCAGCTTCATGTTCTGTCTCTGCTGAGGATGACTGCTCAGGAGTGGACTCTGAAGATGAAGGAGCCTCGGAAGAACTGCCGCTGGGTTTGGAAGAGCTGGAAGAGCTGCTAGGTTTGGACAAACTAGAGGAACTGCTGGGCTTGGAAGAGCTGGAGGAAGAACTATTGGGCTTAGAAGACTGCGAGCCTGTGGAGCTAGAAGACTCTCCGCTGCTGGGGCCGGGTTCATCCGAAATATCCGTACCCGGGCCATAGGAATAGTAAATTCCGGACGGCGGATAATACGAGGAAGAAAGATCTTCCCGTTTTACTTCTTTTCCGTCTTTCAGATATACACGCCATGCGATAGCTCTATAGCCTGTTCTTCCATTGGAATCCAGACGAATCTGCCCTTTTTGCAGGGAATTATCCAGCTGGTAACTTTTGGTGGTTCTGGCAGGGATGGTCTCGGTCAATTTGGAATATACTTCGATCTTATCATAGGAAGGATCCTGGTAGCCGTATACCGCTGTCCAACACACATTTCCATCCATACCGGAATAGATATACATGGGGTATTCCGTATTGTTTTTAAATTTAAGATCCGTGCTGGGATAGCTGACCGTAGAATCCTGGCCGATAGGACAATAGGTAGAGGGAATACTGTGGTTGCTTCTTTCTACAATTTCCACTCCTGCACGAAGGACCGCACCATAAATAGTAGTAGAAGCCTGGCAAATGCCGCCGCCATAGGAAGGAACAAAGCGCCCGTTCAGAATAGCATTTGCCGGAATATAGCCGTCTGCTTTCCCGCAGGGACCTACTCTGCCAAAGAAGGAGCAGGTCTCCCCTGGCTGCAGCACTACACCGCTGAAGCTTTCCAAAGCACGTCCCATATTGAATCGGGATGCGTATGCAGCCGTGGCTATAGTCTCATAATAAGAAAGCTGCTTCATACGGGAAGAAAGCTGATCCACCGTTATTTCCACAGGAATCTCTTCCACGGGAATCTCAATGGTAGCCGTTTTATTTCCCTCTTCAATGGCCTGATCCGCCAAAGTGTTCAACCTGTTTTGATCCACCTTTACACCTGGCGTTCCTTCTTTAAAGGAAAACTTCTTTGAAGAACTGTCGAATCCCTTAACAGAGGCGTTCTCCATATCCTTATCGATCTCACCGGCGATTTCTTTTACAATAGTTTTAACCCCTTCATGGGACATAGTATTGGTAATTTCAAAGGTAACTGGCGTTTCCTTCAAGGCGGATACCTTTTTAAAACGCTCCTCACGATCTCCTTCACGGCCATACGCCATAGCCTCTTTCAATACATCCTCTGTATTGAAAGTAAAGGTCAAATCATCTTCTGTAATTTTCCATTCCTTATCACCATATTTCAGGCTGATAGAATAAACATCTCTTAAACTGTCTTCCATGGATTTCAGTTTTTCTTCCGCTTCTTCCATGGTCATGCCGCCCAAATCCACTCCCTGGACCACGATTCCATCGTAAAAAGTATCTGTATCCAAGAGCGCGGCAACTTCCGCTTCATGGGCTTCTGCGGCTTTCTGCTGGTTTATGGAACGGATCACAAAAAATGCCGCAATAAGGACCGCCACAATAACCACCACCGCTATAGCAATGATCCAGACTTTTTTCTTACCTGCTTTTCTGCCAGAATCGGAATATATATCCCTGTCATTCTGAGGAACATGAGAAGCCATGTATTCTTCCCCCTCTTTTCATATCTTTCCCTGCCCTTTTTATCGCTGCACTGGACGGGTATCGTTTGGATTGAATTTCTGTAAAGCCCCTGTTTCATGCATTTCCAAGAGAAAATCTTTGAAATGCATATTCATTATTAAACATAAGCACTTTACCGTTCTTATGATAGCTTTTTTATTGTCAAAAGTAAAGTTACAAGGTTGATAACAACTCACGCATTGGCGTAAATATTGCCATTTTCCAAAATTGTGTGCTATACTATATAAAATTGTGTGCTATACTTATATATAAACAAATACCATATACACTCTGCAGCTAAACTGCGGAAAAGCATACCAGTTACTGTTTACCTATAAGTGGTATGCTCACATTTGTATATGCTGAACTTAAACCGTATATGCACAGAAACACTGGAAGAACCATCTATTGTACGGAATGCATCCCATACCAAAATACGCCTATAAGGGGGCTTTCTTTTGAAAATCGTCATTTTTTCTGCTTCAACAGGCGGAGGTCATATGCGCGCCGCCCACACATTGGAAGACTTTATTCACAGGACCCATCCTGAACACCAGGTCACGGTCATCGATACACTAAAACTCATCAACCGTCTGGTGGACACCGTCTGCTGTGATGGATATTATTTCATGGTGCGTCATGTGCCAGGCTTTTTTGGATATCTGTATACACGCACCAACCGGAAAACGCCGCTCTTCGATATGATGTCCGGCCTGACAAATCAATTCAGTAAGAAGATTTTGCCCGTTCTGGAAAATGAAAAACCGGACGTGGTTCTTGCTACCCATCCTTTTGCCGGGGAAATGCTCTCCGTGCTCAAGGAAAAAGGGAAGCTCCATACACCTTTGCTCTGTCTTATGACGGATTACGGTCCTCATAAAGCCTGGATTGCCAAGAATATAGATGCATACATAACCGCTAACGAAGATATGACAGCTTCTATGGTGCAGATGGGCGCACCTGCGGAAAAGATACATTCCTTCGGCATTCCTGTGGGGGATACTTTCTTTTCCCCGGGAGACAGGACTGCCCTCCTGCGGGAATTTGACCTGACACCCAATGTGCCCACCGTGCTGTTTATGGCGGGGAGCTTCGGTGTCACCAATATTCTGGAAATTTACAGAAAACTCCAGAAAATACCGGAACCCTTCCAAATCATTGTCATAACCGGGCGAAATCAAAAGCTCTATGACGCTTTTCAAAAAGAGATCCGTAAAAGTCCAAAGGATACCCGGCTTTTCTTCTTTACCGACCGGGTAGCGGATTTCATGCATATGAGCGACCTGCTGATTACAAAACCCGGGGGTCTCACTGTCTCTGAAGCCCTTGCCAGCGGGATCCCCATGGCTGTATTTGACGCTATCCCTGGCCAGGAAGAGGATAACGCCAATTTCCTGATTCATCATCAAATGGCTATTGGGCTGGATTCCAAAGGCGACTGCGCAGCTCAGATCCGCCGGCTGCTCACAAACCCGGAGCTTCTTTCTTCCATGGCGCAGAACTGCCGGAATTTTGACCGTTCCGCATCCTGCCGCAAGATTTTGTCTCTGATGGAAGAACTTCGCAGGGAGCAGGATGAGAAAGAGCTCGCGGCAAAATAAGGATTTCTCCCCGCCTTTTTCCTTTTCCCTTGTCTGAATGGGTTCTAAACTTTCTAAAAGATGTAACAGGCGGGTCGATGCAAAAAAACAGCCGGAAGGTTCTTTTGCCTTCCGGCTGTTTGTATAAGGGGAGTTTCTTTTCCTGTTATCCTGTAAAGCCAGGCTAAGTAAAAAGATGGGAGCATGTTTATGAGATACAAAATCGCAATCTGTGACGATATGGAGGAGGACGCTAATTATATAGCAGCCGCTGTGCATACATGGGCAGAAAAGGAAAACATTTTGGTGAATACGGATACGTTTCCCTCCGGAGAAAGTTTTTTGTTTCAGTATGGAGAGCAAAAAGACTATGACATTTTGCTATTGGATATTGAAATGAATGATATAAACGGCGTGGAGCTGGCCAAAATCATTCGAAACCAGAACGATACCGTTCAAATTATTTTTATTACGGGTTTTTCGGATTTCATTACAGAAGGCTATGAAGTTTCTGCGCTGCATTACCTGATGAAACCCGTTATGGAAGAGAAATTATTCCAGGTTTTAAACCGCGCCGTAAAAAAGATCCAGAAAGCCGAGCGGTCTGTAGTGTTTTCCGCAAACGGGGAAACACGGCGGACAGCTGTCTCGGAAATAATATGTGTTGAAGCGTTTGCCCATTCCTGCATGGTCACTACAGCCGGTTACAGCTTCGAAGTAAAATGGAGTATTTCGGCTATCGAAAAAATGCTATCTGAAGCGGCAGAAGGAGAGTTTATCCGCTGCCACCGTTCCTATCTTGTGGGTATCCGATTTATAAAGAGCATATCAAAAACGGATATCACGCTGGATACCCAAACAAAAATCCCTCTTTCCCGTAAGCATTATAAAGAGGTAAACAAGGCGTTTATTCGCTATTTCAAAGGAGAATCACAATGGGATTCATAAATTTGCTGCTAGGCAGAATGGTTGACCGCCGAATCGCTGAATATCAAAATGATCTCATTACAAAACATTGCGACGAGGTACAGAATATTTATAAAACCATGCGGGGCTGGCGGCACGATTATCACAATCATATTCAAACACTGCTGGCTCTCTCCGGCGATGAAGAGAAAACAAAAGAATATTTATTAAAACTGAATGATGACCTGACGCAAATCGACACAGTGCTCAAAACTGGCAACGTAATGGTGGACGCAATCTTAAATTCCAAGCTTTCTCTGATCCATTCCAAAAATATTAAGGTAAATGCCAAGGCAGCGGTTCCCCAAGACTTACACATTTCCGAAATTGATTTATGCGTGATTATTGGGAATCTGCTGGATAACGCTATGGAGGCCTGCTTGCGGCAAGCAGAAACGGAAGACCGCTTTATCCGGGTATTTATAGGTGTCCTGAAAAAGCAGCTTTACATTTCCGTTTCCAATTCCATGGGTGGGGAAGTTAAAAAAGCGGGTAAAACATATGTATCCAGCAAAAACAGCGCAACCCATGGCTTCGGATTGATACGGGTGAACCGCATCGCCCAGAAGTATAACGGCTATGTCAACTGCCAAAACGAAGAAGGTGTATTTGCCACCGAAATTTTACTGCCCCTCTGATTCCATTCGTGCGGCATTTCATACCGTTCGTGCAGGAAGGCACACAGGTATCCGCATTCATGGTAAACTCTGAGCAAAGGGAGGGTTACAATTTGAAAAAAGAGAAAAAGAAATTGCAGTATCGTATTTTTCAAAACATCTTCTTTTTGCTTAAAGGAATAAAAGAAGAACACCCAACACTTATCCTGCTGATTGCCATTCAAATCATTCTGTCTGTGGTTGCTCCGGTATTTGGAATCTATATTCCAAAAATTGCGCTGGATCTTGTTTTGAACAAAGCGACCCTCCAGGAAATTTTTACAGTTTTAGGTACAATCGGCATTATTATGGCGCTTTCTATGGGATTATCCGGCATGGCAGACTCCGGAAAATATATGCTGTATAATGATATGCGGCGATATTACCAGCAAAAATTGTTTCTGCAATCCCTGAACTGCGACTATAAAATCATGGAAAGCGAAGAGGGACAAACAAAATATGAAAGGGCATTTACAACTTTACAATGGGGAGATATGTCATGCACATCTGTCATGTTGGTCTCCGTTATAGATATCGCTGTCAATCTCCTGTGTTTTTGCATTTATTCCGGCATCATGCTTACCCTAAACCCACTTATTATTCTGCTGCTGATTGCTTTGTCCATGATTAGTTTATTCTGCACCAAACGTGCGCAGAATTACGAAAATGCAAAGCGGGATGAAATCGCTGTCTGCAATAAAAAAATACAATATGTAATACACGCAGGCGACAGTTCTCAATTTGGAAAGGACATGCGGTTATACCGAACCGGCGGATGGTTTTTAAGCCTCCGCAACACTTTGATCGAGCAAAGCGGAAGAATTACGGCCAAAATTCAGAATCGGTATTTTGCCGCCGGTGCCGGAAACGCTTGTGTTCTATTTCTGCGGGACGGGATCGCATACACCTATTTGATATACGCCGTTCTTTCCCATATCATTACTATTTCAGAATTTACTCTATATTTTGGGGCTATAACGGCATTTTCGGGATTTGTTAGCAGTATTGTTACCAGCTTGAACCAGCTAAACGGCGCCAACCTGGAAATGAACTCTCTGCGCGCTTTTTTGGATAACACCGACGAACCGGATCCGGAGCAACCACTGGATCCGGCGGAAATTCCCGATTATTCCATAGAGTTTTGCGATGTATGTTTTTCCTATAACCCCGATTCTCCGCCGGTACTGAATCATTTGAACCTAAAAATAGAGGCTGGGGAAAAAGTTGCGCTGGTAGGTGTAAACGGAATTGGAAAAACCACAATGGTCAAGCTGCTTTGCGGATTTTACAAACCGGATTCCGGCAAAATCCTGATCGGCGGGAAAGATATCCGCAGTTTTCAAAAAAAACATCTGTTTACCCTGTTTTCCATCGTTTTTCAGGATATTTATATCCCGCCCTTTACTGTGGCGGAAAATATTTCCCTCCAAGAATCCAAAAATACAGACTGTGATCGGGTGCAATCCTGCCTGATCAAAGCGGGACTCTGGGAAAAAATCCGTCAATGCGAAAACGGGATAGATACTCCCATGACAAAAGAGATTACGGATGGGCTCGTTCTCTCCGGAGGGGAACAACAGAAGCTATTGATGGCACGGGCCCTTTATAAAAATGCCCCTATTCTTATTTTGGATGAGCCCACCGCGGCGCTAGATCCTATCGCGGAAAGCCAGACATATGAACAATTTCACCGGTTTGCCGCAAATAAAACCACCCTATACATCTCCCACAGGCTAGCATCCACCCGTTTCTGCCATAAAATCGCCTTTTTGAAGGATGGAAGAATCACAGAGGAAGGAACGCATGACGAGCTCCTGCGAAAAGGCGGCGATTACAGTAAAATGTTCCAGCTGCAAAGCCACTACTATCAAAAGGGCAAGGAGGATGGGCAGAATGCGTAACAAAACCTGGAAAAGCATTGGAACCGCGTTTAAACTGTTATGGCATATGGATCGGCGGCTTGTTATATGCAGCGTGATGGGAGCTATTGTACAGTCCGTAATTCCTTTTATCGGAATCTTCCTGTCTGCCTATATTTTGGATGGCCTGCAATCGGGAGAAAGTTTTCATACTCTTTTTCTGGTTTCTCTAGTCTCTGTTTCCATCCTATTTCTGCTGACCGTTTTGCAAGCATATTTGGACAAATTAAGAAATACGCATATTCAAATATGCGGGCAACGATTCCATACTCTTATGAGCATGAAAACCATCTCCATGGATTATCCTCTGCTGGATAGCCCAAAAATCAATGCTATTCGCGCTAAAATCCAACACGATAACGATTGGGGAAATGGTTTTTATTCGTTAGGAGAACAGCTTCCTTGGCTGCTGAGCAGTATTCTCTCCGTTGTTATTTCATTGGTGCTGATATTTCCATTGTTTTTGGAAGAAAATCTTTTGAAAGATATCTCCGCAATTTTTCTTTTGCTGGCATTTACCGCCGTAATTCTCTTTAATGCTTGGTTTTCCACCGTAAAAAGAAACGAACAGTACAAGCTGCTAGACGATCCAACCTTAGATAAAAGTTTTCTGGGATATTTCTTGTGGAACCCACAGAACTACCATTACGGGAAGGACATTCGTATTTATAATACAGAGCCTCTTATTGAACAAAAGCTGGAAGGAGATAAAGCTGTTAAGCAAAAGTGGACACGGAAATTGGTATGCAACCTGATGGAATCCGGATTTTCCGCAAGTTTTTCTTCCGGCCTGCTTCAACTTCTTTCCTATCTATTCGTTGTCATCCGTGCAGCGGCCGGCGCTTTGACCATTGGTAATGTTGTTCAATATGCGGGCATCATTTACCGCTTTTCCCAGTCCTTTGCCAGCGCTTGTTCGGCCGTAAAAGAATACTCCGTATCGTCTGACCGACAGTCATCCACTTTAGAATATCTGCACGTAAAAGACGTTTTGAAGAAAGGCACCCTTCCCGTGGAAAAACGAGCCTTCTGCGAGGGAGGCGACAACGAGTATGAGATCGAGTTTCGGAATGTGTCGTTTCGGTATCCAGGCTCTCAATCCTACGCCCTGCGGCATGTATCCATAAAGTTCCGTGTTGGAGAACGGCTTGCGGTGGTGGGCAAAAACGGAAGCGGCAAAACCACGTTTATCAAACTCCTGTGCCGTTTGTATGACCCTACAGAAGGGGAAATTCTCTTAAACGGAGTGGATATCCGAAAATATGATTACGACGAATATATGTCCATTTTTTCGGTGGTATTTCAGGATTTTCAGCTGTTTTCCTTCAGTTTAGGGCAAAATGTTGCAGCCAGCACGGAGTATGATGCAGAACGGGTAAAATCCTGCCTGGAAAAGGCCGGATTCGGACGCCGTCTGCAGGAAATGCCGGAAGGGCTCCATACCTGCCTTTATAAAGATTTTGAGGAAAACGGTGTGGAAATTTCCGGCGGCGAAGCGCAAAAGATCGCCCTTGCCAGAGCCTTATATAAGGATGCGCCGTTTATTGTCCTGGATGAACCCACCGCGGCCCTGGATCCCGTGGCCGAATACGAGGTATATTCCAAATTCAACGAAATTGTGGGCGATAAAACTGCCATCTATATCAGCCACCGCCTTTCCTCCTGCCGGTTCTGCGATACAATCGCCGTATTTGATAACGGCCAGATCGTGCAGCGGGGCAGCCACGATACGCTTCTTGCGGATGGAAACGGTATCTATCACGAGCTGTGGCATGCTCAGGCCCAATATTACACTGCAAAAGCATAAAAACACTAAAAAGCCCCGGAACACGGTGTTCAATCCGTGATTCCGGGGCTTTTTCTGCCTATTTAGGGAAAATAAACCTTTTCCCTATCAGAAACGAAATACAGGATTCCCGTTTTCGTCCCAAATCAGTTTCATTACGCAGGTATGCCGGTTGGGGTCATACAGGGGATCTCCCACGATTTTTTCATAGGGGCGCGCATGGTAAATCACCAGATCCTCCCCGTTTTCATCTACGGTAAAGCTGTTGTGGCCGGGGCCGTAAGCCTGATGCTCCGGGCTGGTCACAAGAACGGGAACGGGAGTCTTAACCCAGGATTCTCTTTTCAGCAGATCCGCATCCACCTGGGCGGTGAGAAGTCCCATACAATAGCAGGCGCCTGTCCCGCTGGCGGAGAAGGTCAGGAACAGCTTATCTCCATGGCGAATAACAGCGGGGCCTTCATTCACCCAGAAGTCTACCTGTTCCCAATCGTGATCCGGTTCCGTAATCAAAACGGGTTTCGTCTTCAGCTTGTTGGGGGCATCCAGCTCCGCAATATACAGATTACTGATATTGTTCACTTTCTGCGCCCAAACGGTATACCAAACATTCTTGTGCTGGAATACAGTCATATCCAGGGAAAAATCCGTGAAGGCAAAAGTGTCTCCTTCAGAAGGCTGCATCTGCCCCATTTCCTCCCAAGGATCCTCCATGGGATTGCTGCCTGTGCAGCGCAAAACATAGGGACGCAGGGCCCAAATATCGTCTACGTCGCTGGCGGCGAAATAAATATACCAGCCCCCATCCACATAATGGATCTCCGGCGCCCAGATATGCTGGGACATAATGCCTTTTTCATGTTTTCTCCAAAGGATCTTGGCTTTTGCTTCCGCCAACCCTTTGATGGTGTCCGCCGCGCGAAGCTCTACCCGGTCGTATTCCGGAACAGAAGCCGTAAAATAATAGGTTCCGTCCGTATGTTTATAGATATAGGGATCCGCCCTTTGCTCAATCAGGGGTTTTACTACAGTTACGCTCACGAAAAATCCTCCTTTTGCATGGTTATCCGGCTTTTTCAAAGAGGCCGTCAGGAAAGCTTATACAATACAGCGCCGTGAGGAGGAATCACTGCAGAAACTTTTTCCTCGGCTTCTCCCAAATCTGCTTTCTTCCAAAGGTCACGAAGCGTTTTCTTTCCGGAAAGCTCCAGTTCTTCAAAGGATACGGAAACTTCCGCTTCTTCATCGCCTATGTTAAACAGCGCCGCATACACGCTGCCGTCTTCGTCTACAGACTTCCAGGCGACTTTTTCCTCTGTACGGAAAATCTGTTCCCCGCCGGAAGTATGATTCAGCACCCGCAGAACCTCTTCATTGGTCAGCAGATCCAGCGTCCACTGGTCATTATCCCGCATTTCGCCGCCCATAATCAGAGGGGAACGGAAAATGCACCAGAGGGTCATAACGGTGAGCTGTTCATCCTTTGTGAAATTCGTCCAATGGCCTTTGCCGTCTACGGTGATAGAAATATGGCCGAAAGGAAGCATATCGCAGTCGGGCCAGCAGCCGGGGGAAACCTGCCGCTGCCAAACTTCGCAGCGCTCAAACATAGCCTTCAGCGATTTCCAGTTATCCCAGAAATCTCCGGTCATACGCCACATATTGGCGTTTTTACGCAGATGCCATGCTTTTTCAATTACAGCCGGCCCGGGAGAAAGGCTCAGAACCATGTCTCTGCCGCATACGTCGATGGCGTGGCGAATCATTTCGATCTCTTTTTCAGCCCCATAGGGATTTTGCGGATATTCCTCCAGATTGGCAATATCGTCTACTTTGACAAAATCCACGCCCCAGGATGCATAGAGGGCAAAAATAGAATTGTAATATTCCTGCGCGCCAGGCTTTCTGTAATCCACACCATACATGTCGGAATTCCATTTACATACGGAATTGGCATGAGCAATGCGGTCACAGGTAACGCCTTCCGCACCCAGGACAGGAAGCTGACGGTGAACAGCCAGGCGAGGCACACCTCTCATAATATGGATGCCAAAGAGAAGGCCCATGGCATGGATCTTGTCCGCAATGGGTTTAAAGCCTTTTCCGCCGGCGGAGGAGGGGAATCTGTTTTCAGCCGGAATCTGGCGGCCATATGCATCCAGCTCCAGGGGCGCAAAGGGGATATAATCCCAGCCTTCCTGGCCAGCCCTGGGCTCAGACCACTGGATATCGCACACCACATATTTCCAGCCGTAAGGCTTCAGGTATTTTTCCATATATTCGGCGTTGGCAAGAAGCTGTTCCTCATTTACTGCAGGGCCATAACAGTCCCAACTGTTCCAGCCCATAGGAGGGGTAAGGGCAACGCGATCTTTTGTATACATAGGTTTTTACTCTCCTTTCGTGTCTTTCCTATTTTTTATAGAAAGACCTTTGGTACATTTTATTCCGCAATCTGCCTATTTAAAGGCAACCGCGGGAAAGTTCATTTCCATACTGTCATTATAATACAAACCCCAGGTGCATTCAACCATAACCATTTCCATTTTTCTTTCGGTTTCGTATCTTTCCCAGCGGGCTGAAGGGAAAGACCAGAAGAAAAAAGCAATAAGCCGGAGGGTTTCTTTCGGCTACTAAGGCCATGGAAAAAGCGGAGGAGAACGGAGAAGATCTATCTTTTTTGGCTGAAGCACCATATAGGTTTTTCCATAAGCACGCAGCACTCCCTGCTCCTCCATCCGGGAAAGCTCCCGGGAAAGAGCACTACGGTTTACAGAAAGAAACCGGGAAAGTTCGGTTCTATTCAGGGAAGAAACCAGTTTTGTGTCTTCCGGGCTTTTCATAAGCCCCCGCAGATAAAGCCATATCCGCTCCTGCAAGGATTTCCTGGAAAGGATATTGATTTTCTCCATCAAAATCCGGTTTTTCTGTATGACAGCTTCAAGCAGATTCCGCAAAAGCCG
>CALWJA010000097.1 GCA_944380875.1 uncultured Clostridia bacterium | reverse complement strand
TTTCTTTCCCATTAAGTTGTTCCTCCTCGTTTCTTGTCATTATACCATGCCGAACAAGGTGTTACAACTTTACTTTACCACAACACACCTTTCGCCACAAAATATACCACTTAAATTCAGGCACTTTCTTTGGTACAATGACTGTATTACAGAGGAAAGGCCGTGACGAAATGAAGGGGTATAACGTGTACAGCAAGGTTCATCATATGCGGGAGGTTGGCTTTTCCCAGCGTGCCATAGCAAAGGCTTTAGGCAGCAACCGCAAGACCGTAAAACGATATTGTGATATGGATGTGGACGAGTATGAGCATAACGCCCGGAAGATCGTTCGCATCCGAAACCTAGATCCCCACCGGGATCAAATTATTTCCCGGCTTCGAAAGTATCCTTCTCTGACAGCAGCCCAAGTCTGTGACTGGCTGAAAAAGCATTATGAAGAATCTCACGCTGAGAAAACGGTGTCCCGGAATGTGAAAGAACTCCTAGAATTTCCGGCAGCATTCCTGATTTGTTCGGCTTTTTCTTTCCCATGATGACCATTAGAAGAGGCAGAAATCAGATTGGTTAAACGGGTAAGATGAGCATTGGCAACGGCTTCAGCGTTTGGAAATTCACTTAAAAGCGCGTAAACAGTCGCACCATGAAGATTGGATACCAACTTTTCCGGTTCCGGAAAAAGTATGGTTACTAGGAGAGAAACCGATACCTTTAACTTAGCCCTCTCCTGTACTTTTTCAAAACGATAACATGTTAAGGATTTTAATTCTTCGTTATTGAAGGTTGTTGCGGAATATGGTTTTAGGTCCGGCATGGACATTAGCATGGTGGTGATGGTATGAGCGTCCACTTTATCTGTTTTGGCCTTACGCAGAGTGAGACTTTTGCGGAACAAGTTGGTGTGAAGGGGATTCAGGAGATAGACGTGAAATTCTTTGTCCAGCAGAAAGCCAAGAAGATTATAGCTGTAGTGTCCGGTAGCTTCTAATCCCACTTTAATCTCGGAAAAATCATTGGTAATGGCTGAAATTCGCTGAAAAAAATCTTGGAATCCAGCTTTATTGTTGGAGAAAGAGAATGCTTTTGCCGGAACTTCTCTCTCCGAGTGTGTGATGACACAATCATGTTTGTCTTTGGCAACATCAATACCTACGAAAATCATAGCAGCCCACATCCTAAAAATAAATTTGATACTGTTTTAGACCACGGGATTCTTTGCGGTTGTAACCTAGTGCGAAATAAACCGTCATGCGGTATCTAACTAATTAACAACTTTACAAAGAAACTGTGGTTGTAGCCTTTACAAAACCATCGTGTGGTAGGGGGTGTGAAACAATCCACAGTATCCAAAACAGTATAGCATATTCTCTCTAAAACGAGATGAAAAATAATACTTGATTAAGCTTTTTAACGCATTAACAGATATTCTAAATTATGATCGTGGCAACCAGTACTTATCAAATGAATATAAATGTAAAGGAGGTGCGGACATTTTTCTGGACTTTATCAGCATGCAATCCCTAAACTTTGTCTATATTGAACAGGGCTCATACCCTGCAACGAAACCTTAATTCGTTTCTCATTATACTAATGGATATATTGATCTAGCCGGGCACAAAAATCTTCAATTGTGACATTGTTCCATGAACGATGATAAAAGAATTCATTTTTTAATCTGCCAAAGAAACCTTCGCAAGCAGCATTATCCGGTGAACAGCCCTTTTTAGACATGGAACGCGTAAGATTCGCCTTTTCAACACACATGATCCATCCCGGCCGATAATGAGCTCCCCTGTCAGAATGTATGATAGGCTGCATATGAGGCTGTATTTGGGATATTGCGCGATCAAGCATCGTGTTTACCAGTGCTGCATTAGGACTTGTCCCGATCGTCCAGCTTACCACCAGCCCATCGAAACAATCGATCATTGGCGAAAGATAAACTTTCCCGGCAGGAATCGCAAATTCACTAATATCGGTAACCCATTTCTCATTCGGGGCATCTGCATTGAAATTGCGGGCAATAATATTGTCTGCAGCAGGGCTTATTTCACCCAAATAAGAGTTGTATTGTCGACGCTTAGATTGCCGGACATAAAGGTGTTCTTCTGCCATGATCCTTCTAATTACTTTCTCTGAAAGAACTGTACCATCAACTTTTAGGTGTGAATGGATTCTGCGATATCCATAACAACGATAGTTCTTTTCGTATATTTCTTTAATATCTTTGCGAATATTAGCGTACTTATCCCGTTTACCCAAAGCCTGACGGCAATAGAAATAGCTGCTCTTAGAAAGCCGGAATAATTCCAGCAAATCTTTTAATGCATATGAACTTCTTAAGGCATCAATCACTTTAGCTTTTTCCGCATTTTTGAGCTGTTGGAGACTGATGCCGTTTCGCTTTTTTGCAATTTCTGCCGCCTTTTCGAGAGCATCGCATTCCATTTGCAGATAACGCACCTGCTGTTTTAACGCAGAAATTTCGTTTCTGAGCACATCCGGATCATCCGACAGGTCATTCTGTCTGCTCGAGGTGATATTGTTATTCAAAACATATTTATCCGCTATTCGCTCCATTACATCATCTCCAAAGAACTGTTTCTTCCACTTTGAAATGGCGGCTTTACTGATGTTGTACTTGGCAGCGATCGTATAAACCGCTTCATCACTGCCCATCCATTCCAAAACAATATTGATTTTCTCTTCTGTGGAGTATCTTAACACGTTTTCTTGAGTTGTGCAATCTTGGGATAACTCTTTTGGAGCCGGTATCGGTGAGTTTGATACCCATTTTTTCAGAATGCTGCGCGTAGGATAACCAAGTTCCCGACATGTCTGTGTATATGACAGATTATGCGTATGATAATATTCCACCGCATATGCGATCTCTTCTTCTGTAAATTTTGGTTTCGGTTTGGGTTTTTCATGAAGCGCTCCGCTGGTCATAAATTCTTTATACCAATTGCGAAGGCAGCTTGGAGAAGGATATCCCAATTTTTGAATAACAATATTCTCATTACGATCTGATTTGATGAATAGCTCTACGGCTTTTTGGCGTTCTTCCAATGTGAACATAATTACCTCCTAAGTTGCTGTTAGGTCCAGGTTTTTGTCCGCACCTCCTTTACATATAAACGAGTTACCGCAAATATGCAGTGCAGTTATTCCAAGAAGGCTTACCCGTGGAATAACGCCTGTATTGAATCGTTCCATTCGTTGATAAAGCGTGAATGGCTGAACCGTTTCAAAATCCGTGATTTTGATCATGCGTATTGATTGGTCTTCGAATATCCGGAAGCATTCTATAATACAAAACGTATTCATAGCCATTGTGATTACATGTCACCGGATGATTATGAAGAACTGTATCGTAGAGTGCAACAGGGTAGATTGCTGATGGCAAGTTAAAATGGGGAAAATCTCATTTTAACTTGTACTAAATCTTGACATAGGACCAACCATTTCCGGCTCTAATGTAGTGCTAATTTTATTGGTGCGATAGACTAGTAGATGTTAGGCGAATGATGAATAAAAGGAAGGCCGTAACTTTAAAAAAGTTAAAGACGAAACGAGTAGTGAGAAATATAATATAATTGACTTAATAGATTAACTATGGTATAATACAATTAAATTAAGGATAAAATAAATGTGGGGTGAACATAATGTCCATGTATGATTACTTATTAGAAAAATACGGTGTAAATGAGCCTATTTTTTCGACGGAAATTAAATATAATAATTATTCTTCTCCGTGGCTTTATAAAGAGTTGAATCGACTCTGTTTGGAAGGTGCATTGATAAGATTTGACAAAGGTATATATTATATCCCCAAATATACTTCTCTTGGTGTCAGCACGCTTAACCCTTTAAAAGTGATCGAAAAAAAATATATTCAGACTGATGGTAGGGTATTCGGCTATTACAGCGGTATTACTTTTATGAATCAATTGGGTTTGACTGCACAGGTGCCGAATGTGTTGGAAATCTATACAAATTATGAAAAGGCAAAAATACGGGAGATTAAGATAGGCACGCAAAAGTTAAAGCTTCGCAAGGCAAGGGTGGAAATAACCGCGGAAAATAAAGCCGTCTTGGCTTTCTTAGAGTTGATGAACGTTTTATCCGCAAAGGATATGGACGAGAATAAAGTTAGGATAATTATCAAT
>CALWJA010000096.1 GCA_944380875.1 uncultured Clostridia bacterium | reverse complement strand
CAAAGGAAGCTAAAAAAGCGGGCTTAAAGCCCGCTTTTCAAGTCCCAGATTTGAAATGTCTCATCTGAATTTACGCTTACGAGCCGCCTCAGACTTCTTCTTACGCTTAACAGAAGGCTTCTCATACGCTTCTCTTTTACGAACCTCAGCAATGACACCAGCTCTTGCACACTGCTTCTTAAATCTTCTCAGCGCGCTTTCCAGTGATTCATTGTCTTTAATTCTGATCTCAGCCATTTATTTCCCTCCCATCCGCCAACTGGCAGGGGTTTTACTGTAAAACACATTACATGACTTGTATTATACAGATTTGGAAGGATTCTGTCAAGAGAAAATCTGAATAAACCGAATTTTATTTCTATAAATAGAAATAATCCGACATTTTTCACGAAAAGATTCTCTTACTCACCGGTTCTCCCAATTTTTGGGATACCTTTTCCACCGTTTCTGTATGCTGTATTTCTTTCCAAGTTTCCATTTTTCGGAATAAACTTAAAAAACTGATCCAAGTCCAACTCAGAGTGAACACCCAATATGTCAGTATCCCTTTATACAGTCCTTTTCGGTATCCTTTTCCTATGCAGGCCAAAAATACCGCCATAAGAGTTGTTCCTAAAATGTTGAGCAAAAAAGGAATCAAAATACAAAGCAGAAAAGCGGAGGTGCTGTTTTTCCCTCCCTCCAAAAGGGCTGCTGCTGTACACAGAAGCCCAGGTAATAAGGAAGCCGTCTGGATAAGAGGTGCGCTCACAGACAAAAATGCATCTAGATGCCAAACAAGATTTTTTCCCTGCCGGATATTCTGTATCATTTTAGACCAAAACCAAGGGATAAGGCGCAGCATTCCACTGCTCCACCGTCTCCGCTGCGTAAAAGATTGGCGCAGCGAGAGAGGTTGTTCATCCAATGTAACCGCATCCTGCACCCAGACAATTTTTTCGCCCCGTAGGATACAATTCAATGAATATTCACAATCTTCCACAATAGAGTCTGCCGTCCAGCCTGTTTCTTTCAGACAAGCGCAGCTGACGGCCCAGCCTGTTCCTCCCAAAAAAACAGGAAGTCCCCATGCTGCACGAGGGCGGTTTACGCATTCCGCAATCATGCGAAAATAGATGGAATATCCTCCTGCAACCCAGCTGCTGCCGGGATTTTTACTTTCCCTGTAACCCTGTGCTACCCGAGCCCCCTTCAAAAAAGCCCTGTTCATTGCAGATAGATACCCCGGATCCGCTATATTATCTGCGTCAAAAACACAAAAGGCGTCGTAATCCCCTTCCTGCATCAATCTGGAAAAAGCGAACTGCAATACTTCTCCTTTGGATTTGACCGGCACTGTACATTCCAGAATACGGGCGCCATGTATCTGCGCTTTTTGCGCTGTTCTATCCTTGCAGTTATTGGGAACCACTACTACATCGTAAAGCTCCCTAGGATAGTTTTGAGAAAGGAGGCTATCCACAAGATCGCCTATCACCTTTTCTTCATTGCGGGCAGCGATTACCACCGCAAAACGAGTTTTCGGTTTCGCCGCTGGAAACTTCCTTTTTCTTCGAAAATATCCACAAAATAAAATCCCAAAAAAGATACTGTATGCTGTGAGCAGAATCCCTATCCCACCGGCCAAAAGCCGCAGCAAATTTGCCATAAACATATAAATTCCTCCCGTATGATCCTTTCTTATGGTAATCATACGGGAGGAAAATTACAGGTTCCTCAAAAAAATCTTACAGATTTCTTACAAGGTGCTGTTTATTCTGCGTCCTTGACTCTCTTAATGGGGAAATATACGCTGTACTTTTCGTAACCGATCTGATACAGGGGCCAGAAACGGATTCCCCTATCCTGCCCGGCAGTTTTGAATGTCTGCTTCCAGTTCCCCCATTCTCTTTCGTTATCAGGAACCAATAGGGTTTCCAAAGGCTGATTTTCCCCTGCATAGAGCATTCTTTCTTCTTCGCAAAGACCTGCCAACACAACAGGACCATTCAGGAAAGCTACCTGATTTTCATCACCGGGCAGCGGAACGGCAGTAATGCCTTTCTGGAACTCAAAATACACCTGGTCGTTTTCCCAAACACGATGAATCTCCAAAAATCCTTTTTCATTTTTAGATACAGGAACCTCTTCCCCATTCACACAAAGGAACGGTTCTGCCTTCAGCCAGGAAGGAATGCGGATCATCAGAGTAAATTCCACCGGCTTTTCAGCTTTAATCGTTATGCGAGAAGCAAGTTTGTTAGGATCGTGGGGATAAATGCGAGTCAATGTTCCGATAGTTTGTTTTCCGCTGGAATCAGAAGAAAGGTGCTGGGTTCCGGCTAATGTGTCGATCTTTTGCTCCAGCTTAAAGCCTACCCCTTTGATTTCATCCTGAAGATCGGATGCTAGATACTGGCAAACCGCTACGGCATCCTCGGATTTATAATAAATACTGTGATTATGAATAGCATTTGCCTGCACCAATGTCCCGTGGCAGCAGAAGAAATCGTTCTTGGGGCTGGCCCACATTTTCTGAGAACCCCCGCGCAAAGGCAGGAAATATGTCAGAAGGCCTGTCAAAGGATGATCGTGATGCATACCGTTGGCGGAATTGCCATGGCCATCCCAATACCCCTGAGCCATAATACCATTATACAGATTGCGCTCCCAGTAATCCGCAAAACGGGCTTCTCCCGTCCATCTGAAGAGGAAATCCGCCAAACGCATCATGTTATACACCACACAATGCTCCTGGTTTTTATCACCCAGCCTTGCGTTCATTTCATGCTTGGGAGTCCAGATCTCGCCGCAGGTCTGGCCGCCGGTAGCATAAGAACCTCTTTCTGTAAAAGCCATATCCCAATAGGCTTTTACAATATCCATCCATTTTTGTTCTCCGGTCACCTCATAAGCTCTTGCCGCGCCCAGAACTTCGGGAATGGTTGTATTGGCGTGCATATTGGTGAGAACATCTTCTCCCCTAAGCAATGCGTCGAAAAGCCTTCCCCGATAGTACTTGTCCATCAATTCCTTATGTTCCGGCGCTTTTGTAACGTTATAAAGCTGGGTCCAAACTTCCAGCATTCCTCCGGTTTCCACATCCAGAATATTATCAAACTCTTCCCGTGTAAACTGGGCGCTCCAGCGAGAAAACCATTTTGCGAAATTAATGGTAATGGAGAGAGCCTCTTCATTGCCTGCCAGTTCATACATGTCCATAAGCCCCATAAGGGTTTTATGAAGGGTATACTGAGGAGCCCATACTGCATGGCCCTGTGCAATCCAAGTAAGATATTTTTCGGGGATGGAACCTACCCATTCACCTCCGTTGGACTGCTGGCATTCCGCCAGCACCGAAACGATGGCATCCGCCTTGGCTTTAATTTCAATATCTCCCGTGGCTGCCCAGTGCATAGCTGCCGCAGAAAGCCAATGCCCCAAAAAGTGCCCGCGCAGCTGGCAGAGAGGGGATTCCCATCCGCCATGCATATCTTCCTTTTCTCCGGAATTAAAAGAAAGATCCAGCCCAGCCTCGTGGGTATAATTCAGAAGCAGCGCATCGCTGGATAGGCTCATCAAATACCGGCGGTTTTCTTCCCGCCTCCGAACCAGCTCACCGTCTCGAAGAGCCACATGTCTGGGAGAAAAAGCATGAAACACCATAATACATACCTCCATATTTTGTAAAGTGACGTTTTTATTTGCCGCCTATTATAACTCCATTATAAATATTCTAACAAAAAAACGCCGCACCTGCAATAAATATGATTCTTTATTGCTATATTTTTTTGGATTCAGCAGTGCAAAAACCAAAATGCCATACCTCACAAGATTTCATAAGGGATAGCAAGACTTTTTAAAAGATCAGTGGGCACCTAGGATAAATCGTTGTCTCTGGGTTTCTCATACAAAAACGGTATATCGACCATCTCATATTTAGCCTGGGCAAAAGGATTATACGGCATAAAATCTATTTTTTCCAGATTTCCCCGATTTTTTGAAACCAATAGAATGATCTTTTCAAGAATTTCCCGTGTATCGTTTATTCCCGGAATCAATGGAACTCGTATCACATACGGCAAATTGGAATCCTGCAGCTGATGAAGGTTCTCAAGAATTAACCTGTTGCTTTTTCCTGTCACACGCATATGCATTTCTTCATCGGGGTGCTTAATGTCCAAATATATAGCATCGCAACGACCCAAAATACGGGCAAAAATTTCCGGAGCTGCATATCCGCATGTTTCCACGATACGGTGTACAGGATGCAGCTCATCCAAAAGTTCACAGAGGAAATCCGGCTGCATCAGCGGTTCCCCTCCGGATAGGGTAACGCCGCCTCCTGATATTTCAAAAAACTCCCGCTGTTTCAGCAATTCCCGTGCCAATTCCTTAGCCTCTACCGTTTTTCCCGCTATCTGCAAAAGTCCCTTGGGGCAGGCTAAAATGCATCGGCCGTAGGGTTGGCACTGGGGATGGCTGCAAGGCTGCCTGCACGCCTCGCAATGCAGGCAGCCGTTTTGGGAAACCATCAGCTGCGGTTCTGGAGAAAGACCTTCCGGATTATGGCACCACAGGCAGCGCAGCGGGCACCCTTTGAAAAAAACCGTTGTGCGTATTCCAGGGCCATCATGGACAGTAAATTCCTTGCTGTCAAATATAACACCTTTCATTGCTTTCGCTCCCGTTACCACTTAAATTCCTGCCGGGCGATGACATGATCCTGGTATTTCTTATCCAGCTGCACAAAATATGCGCTCCATCCCCAAACACGTACGATGAGATTCTGATGGTTTTCAGGATGAGCCTGTGCATCCAGCAAAATATCCCGGTTCACAGAATTCAACTGCATCTGGTGTCCGCCTTTTTGCACAAACGCCTGCACCAACGATGCTACCTTACGGATGCCGTCCTCATTCCGGAATACAGTATCGTGAAATTCCATGGTAAGCGGGCCACCGTTAATAGCCTTCTCCAGATCCGGCTTTGTAAAAGACTGAATAACAGAAAGGGGACCTTTGTTCCGCACATATAAAGCAGGAGCATAGTTCGTTTCCAAAGGTTCTCCGCGGCGGCGCCCGCCGGGAGTTGCCTCCATTTCTTCTCCAAACCACATATAATACATTGCGGATCCGGTGCCTGGCCTGTAAATACCGCCCCTATTATTTTTCTTTCCCTTCAGGCAATCCACAAAACCCAAGAGAAGTTCACAGGCAATCTGGTCGGGAATCTCCTCTGCGTCCCCAAATTTGGGCGTTTCATAGCGAAGAAGATGCAAAAGTTCCGGATTCCTTGCAAAATCCTCCTGCACAGCCTTTTTCATTTCGGAAGCCGTTACATCCTTATCCTCAAAGATGTGAAGCCGAATGGAAGTAAGGGCATCCACCGCAGTAGACAAACCAACACCGTGAAGACCGTAATTGTTATACCGGGAGCCTTCGGAAATGTCAGCAGCTCTCTCAATACAGTCATCCATCATAATAGAAATAAACGGTGCCGGCATAATCTGTGTTTTGTTGGCTTCTTCAATCAGGCTGTCTGCCTGCTTTTGCATATTGATTTTCACGTCTGCCATAAGCTCGTCAAAGGATGCATATGTTTCCAGCTTTTCTACACAAGCTTCCACAGCCTTTGGATAGTTGAGAGCATCAATATTGGGAATTTCCATACCCCAGCGGGGAATTATGAATTCCCAACAGGCCGCTACGGTATAATCCCTGGCGTCTTCCAGAGAATACCCCAATTTTACCAATCCGTCGATTACTACATCATCGTTGGCATACTGTGGGAATCCAAGTCCGGCCTTTGTCAGCAACGTTCCCTGCATATAGATATCGGCCGGAGTTCTGCCGTCTACCCGGAGATTGATTTTAGGATCAATCATCAGCAATTCTCGGGAAGCTTTCAGGCAAGCTGAGGATAGACTGTTGAAAGCCGGCCTGCCTTCTCTATCACACCCGCCCAGCATCATGCTCTGGCCGTTATCCCCTTGCTGTACTCCGGGATACAAATCGTGATCTCTGTTGAATGTGGTAAAAAATTCTTCCAGAAGAGAGAAAGCCTCTTCTTCGGTTAGTCGGCCCTCCTGTATATCCTTTTCCCAATACGGATACATAAACTGATCAAACCGGCCTATGCAATTATGGTTTTCACCCTCACACCACAATGTAAAATGAAGAATACGCAAAAACTGCAAAGCTTCATGGAACGTTCTGGCGCCCTTTGCAGGAACCTGTTCCAACAGGCTCGCTACAGTATCGTTTCCTACACGACGAGCTTCTTCCCTATAACGAGCGGCAAGATCTAGAACAGCGTCTATAGAATCCACTACACAGCGCAAAAACAGCTTTTGTTTCTCATCTGCTGTCTTCATTTTCTCCATACAACGGTTTCGCTGATATTCCAAACCAACTGAAATGGTTGAGCCGTAATCGGGGCAAACATTTCCTACACCCCAAACATTTTTTCCAAACACCCGCTCCTTTTCTGAATCGGAATAGATCTGGGGCAATTCCGAAACTGTCCGCAAATAGGCTATTCTTTCGTTGGGTAAAAGGACCGGCTTTTCTTCCTTTAGCATTGCTTTAAGTCTCTCTGTAGTACGCTCTATAGGAGTAAGGCCTTTTTCATCAAATTCTTTCCAAAGACAGCGGTCCAGTTTTCTGCGATACATATGATATTTTTTTGTATTACTATTTCCCGTAATTGCTTAACTTGATTATCCATATCTTTGCCTCCTGGTAATTGCAATCGTAAAGGAATCCCTTAATTCCCTACCATTATAGAAAACACACGATGCAATTGCTAGTGCAAAAAACTCAGAATGAGGGATGTTTTTCCACGTAAATTTCAAAACAGTTGTGTATATATTGAAATAGTATATAAAGGACAAAAGATAGGATCTCTTCTTCCTCGCGGCAAATGCTTAATATAAAAAATATAGAAATCTAACCATATAAAACAAAAAAACACCGTGATTAAAATCACGGTGTTTTCTGGAGCTGCTAACCAGATTCGAACTGGTGACCTCATCCTTACCAAGGATGTGCTCTACCTACTGAGCCATAGCAGCAAATGGCGACCCGGAACGGGCTCGAACCGTCGACCTCTAGCGTGACAGGCTAGCGTTCTAACCAACTGAACTACCGGGCCATTTGGCAGGGGCAGAAGGACTTGAACCCTCGGCACGTGGTTTTGGAGACCACTGCTCTACCAACTGAGCTATACCCCTAAATTCAGTAAAAACAAGGAACAAAGTGTTCCTGATTTCCTGAGCGCGAGTATTATTTTATCATCTGCTCCCTATTCTGTCAATACTTTTTTAGAGGTTTTTTGCAGAAATAAAGAAAAGACCTTTTATCTGCAAAAAATACAAGGATCCTAAGTAATTCTGCTGCTATATGTCCCATTCTGAGGAATTATAAAAATGGATCCGGAAAATCATTTCCGGATCCATTTAGTAACTATAATACTCTTAGATGGAAATTTTCAGGGCAATATCATACAGTTCTTTATTGAAGGGGCGTTTCATCTGCAAAGCTTCCGTGATATCCAGATCTGTCACTCTGCCATCCCGGACAACCATTACACGATTGCTCTTTCCCTCGCAAAGAAGAGAAACTGCTTTAGCGCCCATCTCGCTGGCTACAACACGATCCCGCAAGGTAGGAGAACCACCGCGCTGCACATGACCAAGAACAGTAGCTCTGCTCTCGATACCAGTCCGTTCCTCAATGTCTTTTGCCAGTTTATCTACTCCGCCGACGCCTTCTGCTACTACGATTATGAAATGCTTCTTCCCCGTCTTCTGGGTAAACTGCATTCGTTCAATAACATCCCGATCAAAATCGTAAGGGACTTCCGGCACCAAGATCGTTGTAGCACCTACAGCGATTCCAGTCTGCAGTGCCAGATCACCGCAGCGTCTGCCCATAACTTCAACAACGCTGCAACGGTCATGGGACTCCGTAGTATCGCGCAGACGATCCACCATCTGGACAGCCGTATTCATTGCAGTATCAAAACCAATGGTATATTCACTGCTGGCAATATCGTTATCAATGGTTCCAGGAATGCCAATACAGGGAATCCCTGCTCCGGTAAGATCACGGGCTCCACGGAAAGATCCGTCTCCACCGATCACGACCACTCCGTCTATACCCATCTGGCGGCAACGGTCTGCAGCCTTCTGCACGCCTTCCTGTGTATTGAACTGCGGGCTGCGGGCGGTATATAGAAATGTCCCGCCCCGGTGAATAATATCGGAAACACTGCGGAGATTCATTTCATAAATATCACCGTTCAAAAGCCCGTTATAGCCTCTTCGAACCGCCATAACGCGAAGACCGGAGGTAATGCCGGCTCTTGCAACCGCGCGAACAGCAGCATTCATTCCGGGAGCGTCACCGCCGCTGGTCAGAACAGCAATTGTTTTTGTATTCATCATAAAATCCCCCTAATGTGTGATCATTAACTGCTTTTATTATAATACAATTGATAAGGATTTATCAATATCCAAATATGGACTTTCCTATCCCGAATATGGATTATTGTTGCATTTTGTCGATCCAAACAACATTTCTTTCACCGAGGACACGCCGAAGTTCTTTTAAAAGAACTTCGTTTACGTCAACGCACATAGAAGTTGGTGCTTTAAACATTTTTCCGGAGTCACTCATATAAATATAGACAGAATCCTTTCCGTCAAAAACTGCCAGAAGTTGTTTAGCCCGTTTATAGGCTGGGGAATTTTCATTGGGAACTTTCAGATAAAGACCATCCGGCCGCTTCTTTTGCTGCTTCTTTATTTCTTTCTCGCCTTCCTCCGGAGTGGATGGAATGGAAGAAGCAGACTCGCAGATTACCTTTGTATCCTCATCTTCCCGGCGGCTTATTCTGCCTTTGATAAAAACAGTGCTGCCTTCTTTAATATAAATTCCATATTGACTCAGAATTTTAGGAAACACTAAAATTTCCAGTGAACCAAACATATCTTCCAATGTGAGAAAAGCCATTGTCTCATTGCTTTTGGTTATTTTCGTTTTATGTGAGCTCACAATTCCCATAATATTCACGCGGCTGCCATCTGGATATACTTCTTCTTTTTCCGGATCTAAAAGTTCACCCAGGCGGACAGCCTGAAGAGGTTTATATGCATTTATGTATTCTGCCATAGGATGCCCGGAAAGAAACATTCCGGTGACTTCCTTTTCAAAAGCAAGTAAATCTGCCTTTGGATATTCTTCAGCAGGCGGTAGGTGAAAATCTCCATTTTCGCTTTCTTTTACAGAAGAATCTCCAAAGAAACCCATCTGCCCTTCCAGATTTTTGCGTTTATCCTCTTCAATGGAAGAAAATACCCAATCCGCATTTTCCAGCATCTGACGGCGGTTACAATCCAAATTATCGAGAGAACCGCATTTAATAAGGCTTTCTAAGGCCCGACGATTCAATTCCTCAAACATGCGACGGCAAAAAGAATAGAAAGTAGTAAATTTTCCCGATTCTTCCCGTTCCTTAACCAACTTCTCAATAAAGCTGCGGCCGAGATTTTTTACCGCCAGAAGGCCGAAACGGATATCCTTACCCACTACGGTAAAGCTTTCCCTGCTTTCATTCACATGTGGCGGCAAAACACGAATTCCAAGCCGCAGGCATTCTGCAATATAAATGGAGAGCTTATTATTATCGCTTAAAACACTGGTCATTAAAGATGCCAGATACTCCCGCGGATAGTGGCATTTTAGCCACGCCGTCTGATATGCCACAACCGCATAAGCTGCTGCATGGGATTTATTAAACGCATACGCTGCGAAACTTTCCATCTCGCCAAAAATCTCCAAGGCCGTCTTTTCATCCACCCCCCGGCGGATGCAGCCGTCCACTTCTACGGTTCCGTCCGGCGCTGTAAGACCATGAATAAAGACCTGCTTTTCTTCCTCCATTACTTTGGCTTTCTTTTTGGCCATGGCACGGCGCACAATATCAGCACGCCCCAAAGAATACCCTGCCAAGCTCCGGAAAATCTGCATCACCTGTTCCTGATAGACAATACAGCCGTATGTCACATCCAATATTGGTTCCAGCAAAGGATGTTTATACGTAACTTTTTCCGGGTTATGACGGCATTCTATATACCGGGGAATAGACTGCATGGGGCCCGGACGATACAGAGAAATAACCGCAATCAAATCCTCCAGACGCTCCGGGCGCAGCTGCATAATTACGCTGCGCATTCCTGCGGATTCAAACTGGAATACTCCCTCCACGTTCCCGGAAGCAAGCATCCGAAATACTTTCGCATCCTGATAGTCTATATTTTCAACGGAAAAATCAGGATGTTCCCTGCGGATCATTTCCTCGGAATCGTGGATAACGGAAAGATTTCGAAGCCCTAGAAAATCCATCTTCAGAAGCCCCAGTTCCTCCATAATGGTCATGGTATACTGCGTAACGACAACTTCCCCGTTCTTCGCAAGAGGAACATATTCCCTTACGGGCTTGTCCGTAATGACAACTGCCGCTGCGTGAGTGGAAGCATTGCGAGGCATCCCTTCCACCTTTTTCGCCATATCAATTAATTCGTGTATCTGAGGATCTGTCTCATATTTGGTTCTAAGCTCCGCCGATTTTTTTAAAGCTGTCTCCAGAGTAATATTCAATTCTCTGGGCACCAGCTTGGCTACTGCATCCACAGCGGCATACGGCATGGCCATAGCTCTTCCTACATCCCGGATAGAACCTCTGGCGGCCATTGTGCCAAAAGTAATGATCTGGGCAACATATTCCTGCCCATATTTGCGGTTCACATATTCAATCATTTCCTGGCGGCGTTCATCACTGAAATCCACGTCAAAATCCGGCATACTTACCCGTTCCGGATTGAGAAAACGTTCAAACAGAAGATTATACCGTATAGGGTCAATGGCTGTTATACCCATACAATAGGCCGCCAAGCTTCCCGCTCCTGAGCCTCTACCGGGTCCCACAGGAATATCCACGCTTTTTGCATATCGGATGAAATCATATACAATCAAATAATAATTTACGTACCCCATCTTTTCGATGGTGTCGATTTCATATTCTAACCGGGAAATCACAGAGGACTCCGGATTTTCCCCATAATGGCGGTGAAGCCCTTCATAGCATTTTCTGCGGAAAAATTCCCTATTGTCGCTTCCATCCGGAGTATCAAAACGAGGCAGTTTCGTTTTCCCAAATTCAAACTCCACATTGCAGCGTCTGGCAATCTTAACGGTATTGTCCGCGGCTTCCGGAATATTGGGAAACAACGCGCGCATTTCCTCTTCCGTCTTATAATAAAATTCCTCTGAACCAAATTCCATTCCGTCCGTATCTTCCACCGTATGGTTTGTTTGGATGCACAACAGAATATGGTGCATTTTACTGTCTTCTTTATGGATATAATGGCAATCGTTTGTAAGAACCAAAGGGATACCCGTTTCCCGGGAAAGACGGAGAATCTGGGGATTAATCATTTTTTGTTCCGGCAAATTATGATCTTGCAATTCCAAAAAAAAGTTTCCTTTGCCAAATATGGCTTCATAACGCAAAGCCGCTTCTTTTGCCCCTTGATAATCATTTGCCGTAAGAGCTCGGGGAATCTCCCCTGCTAAACAGGCGGAGAGCGCAATAAGCCCTTCATGGTGTTGCTCCAAAAGCTCCATATCCACTCTTGGTTTCCGGTAAAATCCCTCCGTCCATGCGGAGGAAACCATATAGATCAGGTTTTGATATCCTGTTTGATTTTCACACAGCAAAACCAAATGACGGCTTTCGGAATCCAACTCCCCTACTTTGTCGAAACGGGAACGCTGGGCAACATACACCTCACAGCCGATTATGGGGCGGATTCCCCTTTTTTTGGCTTCTTTATAAAACTGGACGGCGCCATACATGACTCCGTGATCTGTGATAGCCACTGCCTCGTCCCCTCTGGCAGCAGCTTCATCCAGCAGCGGGCCAATTCGGCAGGCGCCGTCCAAAAGGCTGTATTCCGTATGCAGATGCAAATGAACAAACATGGTATCCTCCTATATGAAGCAGATAAAAAAACAAAGGAGCCATTTCAGGAATTATCCTTGCCCAGTCCTTCCGCAATTTGCAGAAGTTTTTTCAACCGGTGGTTTACGCCGGAACGGCTGATAGGGGAACTTAGTCTGCTGCCCAGTTCCCGAAGAGAGCATTCGGGAAACTCCAAGCGTATACGCGCCAGCTCCTGGAGTTCTTCAGGCAAAGCCGCTAATCCTCCATTTTCTGCAATCCGGCGAATGGCCAAGACCTGCCTGGCAGCGGCGTCAGCTGTTTTATCCTGATTGGCGGATTCAAAATTCATTTTCCGGTTTACGTTATTCCGGACTTCCTTCACCATCTTAGCCTGAATCAGCTCCAGCGCAGCCCCCGAGGCCCCCATATAGGTAAGCAGGTCTCCCACTTCTTCCGCACCGTTTACGTATACTACATAGCTTCCCCTTCGGGAGGCTACTCCCGGTTTAATCTCCAAGTCGGTTTCCTTTAAAAGGAGTGCCAGATCTCCCGCCAGATTTTTATAGGAGACCGAAAATTCCAGATGGTATTCCTTTTCCGGTTGGGTAACCGTCCCGCAGCTTAAAAAAGCACCTCGCAGAAAAGCTGCAAAGCAGCATTCTCCATCCAGATTGGAACGCTGAATATGCAAAGTAACCGCATCCCCATCGTGCCCAAAAAAAGAGAGAACCCTGCTGCATTCTTCCCGGGACGAGACGGATACGGTTACAGCCTGCAGCCCGGCATCCCTGCGGCGGACTCCCGCAGTTGTTTCCGCTATTACGCCGGCTGTTTCAGCGATTTGCTGTGCTGCTCTTCTGGCAGCAAACGCACTTTCCGTAGTCACACAGATATTTCTTGAAGAAAAGTTTTTTCCAAATAAAAAGAAACCATACGTCTCCGCTTTTTCACAGCAATCCTTTCCGGTGGAGTGACGGCAAAGTTCTTCTTTTGTCCTTGCTGCGAAGGATATGGCCATTTCCGGTTCCTCCTTCCGCCGTTTGAGGAAAGACTAAGCTTTCCTTATGCAGAGATTACATTTTTTTGATATCCCTGTGATTGACGCTCACTCTTTTTTTCTTTTCCTGCAGATGATCGTATAAAAGCTGGGCCAGCGTTACCGAACGGTGTTTTCCTCCCGTGCATCCTACCGCGATCACAAGCTGGCTCTTCCCCTCGTTACAATACAGGGGGATCATATAATCAATCAGATCTATAAAACGTTTGACAAACCCCTGGGTTTGTTCCCACCCCAACACATATTGGCTTACCGGGGCATCCAATCCTGTAAGATGCTTCAGCTCTTCCACATAATAGGGATTTGGAAGGCAGCGGACATCAAAAACCAGATCGGCCTCAGCAGGAATTCCGTATTTGAAGCCAAAGGATACACAGTGAATCATCAACGCGTCACTTGTATCTCCCAGGAAAAGGGACGCCATCCGCTCTTTAAGCTGGGCAGGGGACAAAAGGGAAGTATCCACAATATAATCGGCCTTTTCACGAACCGGACGCAGCATTTCCCGTTCCAAACGGACAGCCTTTTCGATAGAACCGCCAGTCTCTTCTGAAAGCGGATGTCTACGGCGTGTTTCCTTATATCTGTTTATGAGAACCCGGTCAGAAGCATCCAAAAATAAAATTTTGTAAGCTTCTTCATCCTCTTTCAGTTCTTCCAAAGAGGCAAACAGAGTGCCGAACATATCGCCTCCGCGTACATCCGTCACTACCGCCACTTTCTCCATCTTTTCCTTTGCGTTGCGGCACAGGGTGCAAAAAGTGGGAATCAGCTGGGGCGGAATATTATCCACACAGTAAAAACCTATATCCTCCAAAGCGTCCACTGCTCTGGATTTTCCCGCTCCCGAAAGGCCCGTGATAATCAAAAAATCCATGTATGTTCTCCTACTAAATTCATATTCCTTCTTATTCGCCCACCATGCGCACTTCGCATTCCAGGGAAACACCGGTTTCCTTTTGGACTGTTTCCTGTATTTTACGGATCAGCCCCAGTACATCCGCGCAGGTAGCCCCGCCTTTATTGATAATGAATCCGGCATGTTTTTCACTAACGGCGGCTCCTCCCACCGAAACGCCCTTCAGCCCGCACTGTTCAATCAGAGACCCTGCAAAATGCCCTTCGGGACGTTTAAACACGCTGCCAGCGCTGGGTTTATTAAGAGGCTGTTTTTCTTTCCGGCGATTATAAAAATCCTCCATAGCCAGGGAGATAGCGTCACTGTTTCCCGATTTAAGAGAAAACACAGCATGCAGGATCACCGCCTTGTTTTCCATAAATACACTATGCCGGTAACCGAACTGTAAATCTTCCCCTCGGATCTCTCCTATCGTGCCATCCGGATACATACACTGGACGGAAGATACCGCCTGCCGCATTTCCCCTCCGTAAGCACCTGCGTTCATATACACGGCTCCGCCTACGGAACCCGGGATCCCCCACGCAAATTCCAGACCGGTCAGGTTGTATTTTTTTGCGGCATTGCAGGCTCCGGCCAGAGAAACCCCCGATCCGCAGCGCAATTCCGTATCACCGATTCTACTAGTTTGGCAAAATTCCCCGGAAAGCAAAACCACGCATCCCCGGATGCCTTTATCCCCTACCAAAAGATTGGAACCGTTTCCAATCATCATAAGGGGTATGGAAAGCTCCCGCGCCTTTTTTAATATCAGGGACAACGCTTCCGCATTGAGCACCGTCAGGAACAAGTCAGCCGGTCCGCCCACCCGGAATGTTGTATGGCGCGACATAGGTTCCCCGCTCACAGCGAGACATCCCGCAGAGACAGCTATACGTTCCAGTTCTTGCAAAGTTTTCATATAAGCCCTCCTGTTTCAGCTTCCCTATAAGCCGGATCTTCCAATACATGAGTATATTCCCGCAGATATTCCATCATCCGTTCCTTACTGGAATTCACCACCAATTCTTCGGGAAAATTCAACTCTTTGAGAAGCTCTTCTCCTTGAGAAAACTCTCCCACATGGGTAGAAACATGCGCATCGGAATTTACAAGGATACGAACCCCATATTTCTTACACAACTTTAAAATAGAAGCGCAATTTTGTAAAGAACCTTTACGTACCCGGAAGGTTCCCTCGTTCAACTCCACTAGTTTTCCCATACGCCCAAATTCAGGAATCACTTTCTCATAGTCAAAAGAAAACTCCTCCGATCCGCAGTGACCAATCACTTTTACAAGAGGATTTTTGGCAACCTGAAGCCATGCGTTCGTTATGTCTTCACGGCTGTGCTTCCGGCCGGGCATCATAGTGGGCCCGTGCATAGAGGCCACAATCCATTCCATAACAGGAGCGTCCTCCGGAAGAAGATCCAAATTTCCTTCGTAATCCAGGACATTGCTTTCCTGCCCTCGAAGAACAAGAACCCCTTTATATACACGGGGAAGGACTTTCATATTTTGAAAATACCAGGTTCCCGGGGCTCCCGGCATTGCAACCCCGTGATCGGTTATAGCGGCCGCAAAAAAGCCTTTTCGTGCAGCCGCAGAAAGCATTTCTTCCATTGTAGAATACGCATGGGTAGAAGCGATTGTATGCATGTGCATATCAGCGACAAATTTCATAGAGGAGCTCTCTTTCCTTTCCAGAATATATGCAAATTAAAGATCCAGTTTCTTCGGCTCACTTTCCTCTTGCAGGATGGATGCATCCATCCCCAAGCCTTTCAGCAATTCCGTCGCCGCATTATATCCCATCTTTTTCTGACGGTTATTCATGGCTGCGACTTCAATTATAACGGCCAGATTTCGGCCCGGTTTTACAGGAATTGTAAGAACCGGCACTTTATTCCCCAAGATTTCGGTATATTCATTGTCTAGCCCCATCCGGTCATATACTTTTTTATTATCCCAGATCTCAAGATTTATAACCATATCGATCTTTTCCGTGAGTTTAACAGCGCCCATACCGAAAATGCGCCGGGCATTGATAATCCCAATACCTCTCAGCTCAATAAAATGGCGGATATTTTCAGGAGCCTGCCCCACCAGGGATTTAGCGGAAACGCGGCGGATTTCAACGGCATCATCCGCAATGAGACGATGGCCGCGCTTAATCAGTTCTATTGCCGTTTCACTTTTGCCCACGCCGCTGTCGCCCACCAGGAGAATACCTTCACCATAAACCTCTACAAGGACGCCATGCCTTGTAATTCGGGGAGCCAGCTCTGTATTCATAAAAGCTACCAGCGCGGCTACCAGACTGGAGGTTGTCTCCCCTGTACCAAGCAGGGGCACACCATTATTCATAACGGCAGTCAAAAGCTCCTGGGAAGGCTGAATCCCTCTGGCTACAATAGCAGCCGGCGGATGTTTGGAAAAAATTTCTTCCAGAATCTCATACCGATCCTCCGGGGTACGGGAACGGAGAAAAGCTGTTTCGGCATTGCCAAAAATAAGGATACGGCTGGTATCATAATAATCATAAAAGCGGTTCAGTTCCAATCCGGGCCTGTTTACATCCATAGAGGATATTAAAACGCTTTCCGGGTCTTCCGGCATATAAATCGGTGAAAGGGAGAGCTCTTTCATAACCTTAGCCAGAGATACTGTAAATGTAGTAGCCAAGTAGCGCACCTGCTTTCTCTATTTATATTGTTCCTACTTTGTTCTTATTATATCGCATAGCAGAAAAAGTTTAAAGGGCATACAAAAAGAAAATCCAATCCCTTCTGAAAAGCAAAAACGCGGAACCGCTGATAAACGGTTCCGCGCTCCTATACAAAGTGCAATATTATTTTTCTGCCGCCATCCGACGCTTTTTTTCTTTATGATTCTGCCACATCACATAGAGCGGACCTGCCAGGCACACGGAAGAATAGCAACCGACAGCAACACCGATCATCATAGGAAGGGCAAAAAGGGAAACACTGTCCAGCCCATACACAATGCCTACCACATATACGGCTGCAATTGCAACAAACGTACAGAGAGAAGTATTGATGGAACGGGTCAATGTCTGGTTGATACTGGCATCTACCAGATCTGCCACCGGAGTCTTCGGCCCCATAAGCTTGCGGTTTTCACGGACACGGTCATATACAACAATCGTGTTATTCAGCGAGTAACCCAGAATCGTAAGCACCACAGCGATAAAGGTATCGTTGATAGGCAACTGGAATACTACAAACACAAAATACATAATGGAAACATCATGCAGCAAAGCGATAATAGCCATGACGCCGGCAGACGCGCCGCCAATTTTCTTAAAGCGCAGCGCCACATAGAATACCAGCAGCAGGAAGGTAACCGCTACCGCAATCAGGCATTTTGTGAAAAACTGCTGACCCATGGTAGGATTAACGGAACTGCTTTCCACCAGCTGGAAATTTCCGTTCGGATACTTCTCGGAAAGCGCCGTCTGGATTTCCTTTTGGTTTTCCAGAGATATTGCCTGGTTTCCAACAAAAGAAATAGAAACATGGTTTACAGAAGCTTCGCCGCCGTTCTGCACATTCTCATAAATACGGACATCCACACTGTCGCCACTGATTTCCTCTGCAACGGAAGCAACTTCATTTGTATCAATCTGCCCGCTATAAGAATATTTCACAATAGCACCGCCCCGGAACTGGATATCCAGATTAGCACCCATAAAAATATTGCAAATTAAACCAATGGCAATCAGCGCCAATGAGATGGAAAAGTAAATTTTCCTGTTCTTGAAAAAGTGAATATGAAACTTCTTCATTCTTTAGCACCTCCGAACAACCATTTTTTGCGAAGAGGTTTGAATCCGGAGAGCGATTTGGTCATCAGCCGGGTTGTCCCTACGCCAAATATAAAGTTTCCGATATTACCAATCAACAGGGTATATCCGAAAGAGTAGATAGAACCTGTTGTGGATGCGCCGAAGATGCCACCCAGAATATTGACAGGTCCAAAAACAGCCATCAACATCAAAGACACAATAATGGTTGTGATATTCCCATCAAAAATAGCCCAAAAGCTGTTCTCGTCGCCTTTTTGGATAGCTCCATCCAGCGTTTTTCCAGCCCACAGTTCTTCCTTAATACGGGTAGCTGTGATAATATTGGCGTCCACACCCATGCCTATGGAGAGGATAATACCCGCAATACCGGGCAATGTCAGTGTAAAGCTGTTTACAAACGGGAAATATCCGGAAACGGCGGCAAGACACAGCGCCACCTGGCCAATAAGAGAAATAACGGCAATAGCACCGGTCAAACGGAATACCACAATTAAGAAAATCGCAACTAAAATAAAGGCTATAACGCCTGCAATAGTCATGGCGTTAAGAGAAGACATGCCCAATGTTGGGCTCAAGGTGCTGAAATTCGAAGTTGTCAGCTTAAACGGAAGAGCACCAGCATTGATCTTTTCAGCCAAATCTATGGCCTCCTGCTGGTCAACTCCCGTAATGGAAGCGTTCCCATCCGAAATCACGCTTTGTACGGTGGGACTGGAGATCATGATATCGTCCATCCAGATAGAAATCGTTTTGTTCAGATATTTTTCGGTAGCCTCCGCAAATTTTTCTTTTCCAGATTCAGTCAGCTTCAGATCAACCAGATACTTAGGCCGATTTGTTGTAGTATCTCTGTATGCCTGTGCGCTTGCAGATTCCACATCAGCGCCCGAAAGCAAAACGGTTTCTGCCGTCTCACCCGTAGGCGTTTTGAAAATAATGCTTCCATCTTCAGCCGTTTCTGTGGACTCATATTCCCCGCCGGGACGGAATGTAAGCTCCGCAGTAGCCGCTAATTCCTGAATAGCGGTCTCTGGATCAAAATCCGTTTCACCATTCTTCCATGGGAATCGGACAATAATTCGATTGTTGCTGAAATCCGTATAGATCTCGTAATCTGTAATATGATTGCTGGTCATACGGGTTTCAATGATTGCTCTTGCAGAATTCATATCATCTGCTGTAACCTCTTCCGTTGTATCCGGAGTAAAGGTTACTTCTACACCGCCGTTGATATCAATGCCCCAACGGATGTCGCCGGCACCTTTTATGTAGGTGACTCTGTTATCGCCGTTTTGTCCGTGAATACCCCATATGGAAGTAATTCCGAAAAACAGGATAAGGAGGGCGACGATGAAAAACACAGGTTTTGCTACACGCTTCATTCGTATATCCTCCAAACAAGTTTGTTCTGCACACCGAAAAAACCGTTAACAGTGCGTAAACGTAACAAAGATAATTATATGGTCATTCGGCGGAAAAGTCAATGATTTCATATAATAAACCCCTCGTATATCCGGTAATATCCTGTAAATTTTGCCCAAGTAAGAGCCGTAAACAGAAAAAAGCGGAAGGAGTGATCCTTCCGCTTTTAAAATATCCAGCAAAATCTTTCTTTATTTTTCGAGAAGTTTTTCCGCCGCCGCCAATTTCACGCATATGCAGAAAAGCTCAACCGCTTTCTTCAGCTCATCCACAGAGGGATATGTAGGCGCGATACGGATATTTTCGTCCTTGGGGTCTTGCCCATATGGGAATGCCGCACCTGCTCCTGTAAGGACAACACCAGCCTCTTTACACAGGGAAACTACTCTTTTTGCGCAACCCTCCAGAACATCCACGCTGATAAAGTACCCGCCGTGGGGTTCCGTCCACTTTGCAATCTGCAAGCCACCCAATTCCTTCTGAAACTTTTCCAGCACCACTTGGAACTTGGGCTCTAAAATAGCTCTGTGCTTTTTCATCTGCTCACGGACGCCATCCAGATTCTTCAGGAATTTCACATGGCGAAGCTGGTTGAGTTTATCTCTGCCGATAGTCTGGAAGGAAAAATGTTCCCGAAGGACTTCCAGATTCTCTCCGCTGGCAGCCATGGCAGCTACACCGGAACCGGGGAAAGTGATCTTGCTCATAGAAGAGAAGTAGAAAACCAAGTTTTCATTTCCAGTCTTTTTGCATTCTTCCCAAAGATTCAGCAAAGTATCCGGCGTGTCGCTCAATTCATGGACACAATATGCATTATCCCAAAACACACGAAAATCCTTGGCTGCAGGCTTGAGAGCGGCAAACCGGCGAACCGTGTCATCCGAATACGTGTATCCCTGAGGATTGCTGTATTTGGGAACACACCATATGCCCTTTACCGCAGGATCCTTAATCAGTTCTTCTACCTCATCCATATTGGGGCCTTCCGGCGTCATGGACACGCGGATCAATTCTGCTCCAAAATATTGTGTAACAGCAAAATGCCTATCATAACCGGGGCAGGGGCAAAGGAATTTAATAGTTTTCTGCCGGCTCCAAGGTTCACAACCGGAAAATCCATGGGTCATTCCGCAGGCAACCGTATCAAACATCATATTGAGACTGGAATTTCCGCCTATCAGCACATTATCCGCAGGCACTTCCATCATGCCACCAAAAATTTCGCGCAGTTCCGGCAAACCATCCGGCAAACCGTAGTTACGGCAATCGTCTCCTGTGGAAGCAGCCACTTCGGATTTACCATTCAGCATATCCAGCATAGGCATGCTGAGATCCAGCTGTTCCGTACAAGGCTTTCCTCTCGACATATTCAGATTAAGGCCTTGTGCCTTAAATGCAGCGTATTCCTCCAAAAGCGTTTCCTTAACGCCCTGAAGAGCGCTTTTATCCAGTGAAAGATAATCCAAAATGAGCATCTCCCTTAATAAAATTGCAAAAGCAGGCTAGCTTTTCTTTTATTTTACTTGATTTCGGAAACAAATGCAAGATCAAAAACAAATTCCTGCATTTCGACAAGGAAAGCGAAAAACCGAAACCCCTTTCTGTATGAACTGGCTAAATTCCCTATAACTGTCATCCCATTTTAGATACTGCAAGAAATATAACTACCTTGCCCCTCCATACTATGCAAATTAGAAAGCTCCGGAGAATAGAAATCTCCGGAGCTTTCTTTTACTTTGTAACCTTCTATCAGAAAAAGTTTTTTAAAATTCCGCAGAACCGGTAGTTCTGGGGAACAGAAGCACGTCACGGATATTGGAAAGACCTGTAAGATACATCACAAGACGTTCAAACCCAAGACCAAACCCTGCATGCTTGGCGCCGCCATAACGACGCAGATCCAGATACCACCAGTAGTCCTTCTCGTCCATACCGTCCGCATGGATCCGGGCTTCCAGGAGATCCAAACGTTCTTCACGCTGGCTTCCGCCTACGATCTCCCCAATACCGGGCACCAAAAGGTCTACCGCCGCAACCGTTTTTCCATCATCATTCAAACGCATATAGAAGGACTTAATTTCCTTGGGATAATCTGTAACAAACACCGGTTTACCGAACACTTTCTCTGTAAGGAACTTTTCATGTTCCGTCTGCAGATCGCTTCCCCAAGACACCTTATACTCAAATGCATCGTTATGCTCTTCCAGAATCTTTACAGCTTCCGTATACGTAATGCGGGCAAAATCCGCATTCACCACACCGTTCAGCCGTTCCAAAAGGCCTTTATCCACAAACTGATTGAAGAATGCCAGATCATCCGGGCAAGTTTCCATCACATACCGGATTACATATTTCATCATGGCTTCCGCCAGTTCCATATCGTCTTCCAAATCTGCAAAAGCAATTTCAGGCTCGATCATCCAGAATTCCGCAGCATGGCGGGGAGTAAAAGAACGTTCTGCACGGAAAGTAGGCCCAAAGGTATAGATCTTACCGAAGGCCATAGCCATGCATTCCCCTTCCAATTGACCGGAAACCGTTAAAGACGTATGCTTCTGGAAGAAATCCTGGGAATAATCCACATTGCCCTGCTCATCCCGGGGAGGATTCTCAAGATCCAGGGTTGTTACATGGAACATCTCCCCTGCTCCTTCACAGTCGCTGCCTGTAATCAGAGGGGTATGCACATATACAAAATTCTGTTCCTGGAAAAATTTATGCAGTGCATAAGCCGCTGCCGAACGAATCCGGAATGCCGCGCTGAAAGTATTGGTTCTGGGCCGCAGATGGGCAATGGTACGCAGATATTCCAAAGAATGGCGTTTCTTCTGCAACGGATAATCCGGCGTAGAAAGACCTTCCACTTCCACCGCGGAAGCATGGATCTCTAAAGGCTGTTTCATCTCTGGAGTCAGCACTACCTGACCATCAATCCGCAGTGCGGCGCCAACATTCATTTTTACGATTTCACGGAAGTTCTCCAGTTTGCCTTCCTCCAGAACAATCTGAAGGCCTTTAAAGCAGCTGCCGTCATTCAGTTCTATAAAACCAAGGGCCTTGGAGTTTCGCACAGTCCTAACCCAACCGCAGACCGTTACAGTTTTTCCTCCTAATTCTTCAGCTCTTGCATACAGCTCCTTGATTTCCATCCGTTTCATGGTGTATCCTCCAAACAAGTAATTTTAAAAAATTCTTTTACTGGGTATATCAATTGTCTTATTATAGTACACACGCCGCGGAAAAGCAAGAAAGCCGCAAAAGAATCCTGTTTCTAAATTGCAGATATTGCTAAGAATGGTAACAATATAAAAAGAAAAGCAAACAGGAAGACATACTCTATAACTATAAGCAAAGTCAAAGACGGCCATCCCATTGCTATTATGCAAGGATTCGAAGTATTGCAATTCCGAAAAACAACAATACTGTAAGTATTCCCCGAAAGGGAAAAAGTAAACTCTTTCGAGACATACGCTTTCAGAATGAAACCACCCTCTGCCTTACATTCCGAGACAAGCTGCATCCATGGGAATACATTTCCTACAGCTTTATCCGTCCCCAAATAAAGCGGATAAAATACTTCTTTTGCGCCGGGGTCTATACTTTTCCTGATAGTTGACCAGAATTGTGTCATCCCCTATAATGCGAATATCCTGCCAGCGGATTACAATATCATCCTCCCGTCCCATTAATCCCAAAAAGCGGAGCCTTCCGTAAATAACAATCGCCGTTAACCGCGCAGAATCCGCATCCAGCTCCGCGTCGCATACCGAACCCAGCCGCGCGCCGTCTTTTACATTGATAACTTCTTTTTTCCGCAGATCCGTTAGCCTGCAATGCATAGATCCACCCCCTGCATACAAATCGATGTTTTTTCTTACCTATACATATATGAAACATCGCCTTAAAAGAGACCTTCCAGGGGCACAGAAGTTCTGTATGTTTTCAGCGTGAGGGCAAAACATCCCCATACGCTCCCTACCCAGTAACGTATATGCAAAACAGCAATTTTCCAATTTCAGTACAGGCTGTATACAGGAAATCCGTAAAAAACCGTCTCTGATACATGTATCAGAGACGGTTTTTATTTTTATGGATTTTTAGATTTTACTTCAGGAATCCGGCTATGATTTTTTCCTGCGCCTCTTCCTCGGTAAGCCCTAAAGTACGCAGCTTGAGGATCTGTTCCCCGGCAATCTTGCCGATGGCAGCCTCATGGATCAAGGCAGCATCCACATGATAGGCTTCCAGCATAGGTGCCGCACCTACTGTACCGCCGTCCACCAAAATTGCATCGCATTCAGAATGGCCGGTGCAGCGGTTCTCGCCGCGGATGGAAGAAATAAACTCCTGATGGGAATGGCCTTTCGCCACAGAACGGGACATAAGATCCACACCGGAATCTTCTCCCTTCAGCGTTACCTTAAAATCGGTCTTTGCCGTTTCTTCTCCATCTGTCATAATTCTTTCGCGCACAATCAGTTTCGCTCTGGCTCCCAAAACGCCGCTGGTTTTGCGCATAGTGCTATCCACACCGCCCAGCTGAACCGTATCCATCTCCAAATAGGAATCTTCATCCAGCGTTACCTCCGTAACCGGATCAATTCGCTTGGCGCCGGTGCCTTTTCCTGTTCCAACATGCTTTTCCTCATACACTACCCGTGCGCCTTTTTCCAGGAAAAAGCGATGGATACCATTGTGACGGGCCTCCTCTTCACTATCCGTATGGACACCGCAGCCGGCCACGATACGCACATCCGCATTTTTTCCAATAAAGAAATCGTTGTAAACCAAATCGTCTACGTCCCCATGGGTGACACAGGCGGGAATATACACTGTCTCTCCCTTTGTACCCGGCAAAACATGGATATCGATTCCGGGCTTATCGGTTTTGGATTCAATATGAATATTCGGGCTGGACTGCCGCCCTGCGCACTGCCCGTTTTCACGAATATTAAAGGCTCCCTGAAAAGAACCTTTGAAATCGGAAACAATTCCTAAAAGCTTTTCCGTAATAGAATTCATATGGAAACATCCTCCCTTCCCAAGGGGCAAATAGCCGCCTTTTCATCTGCCAGCAATGTGGGAAGAATTTCTTCCCTGGGGCCGGCAGCCCGCACCTTTCCGTCCGCGATGACAACAATCTCATCCGCGATGGAAAGGATTCTTTCCTGATGGGAAATTACCAAAAGGGTACCGCTTCCCTGCCGGCGAAGATCTTCAAATGTCTCCACCAACCGGGAAAAGCTCCAAAGGTCGATTCCCGCTTCAGGCTCGTCAAAAATCGAAAGCTTCCCTTTGCGTGCCAAAACCGTAGCAATCTCTATCCGTTTGATTTCGCCGCCGGAAAGCGCCGCCGTCAGCTCTCTGTTCATATATTCGCTGGCGCAAAGGCCTACCTTTCCCAGAAGGCCGCAAAGCTCGGATTCATCCAGGCTTCCTCCTGCCGCCAGTTCCAAAATATCGCGGACAGTGAGCCCTTTAAACCGCACAGGCTGCTGAAAAGCATATGCGATTCCATTCTGGGCGCGCTCTGTCACATCCATTTTTGTTATATCTTTACCGTCAAATGCGATCCGCCCTTTGGAAGGCGTCTCCAAGCCGGCAATCAGCTTTGCCAAAGTGGTCTTACCGCCGCCGTTGGGGCCGGTTACAACAATCAGCTTTCCATCCTGCACGGTTAAATCCACATCTTTGATAATTCCTTCCCCGTCCGGGAGTTCCCAGGCAAGGTGTTCTAATTTTAACATATACCACATTCCTTTTCTTTTCCACCGTCCAGGGCTGGACGGTTCATTTATTCCTGTATTTTTAAGGCTCGCATGGCATTCAGAATTGCGAGGACGGAAACGCCTACGTCCGCGAACACCGCTTCCCACATATTCGCCAGTCCCAGCGCCCCCAAAAGGAGCACTGCAGCCTTTACAACTAAAGCAAAAACAATATTCTGTCTTACTATTTTTCTTGTCTTTCTGGATATACGAATCGCCTGGGGAATTTTTGAGGGCTTATCGTCCATCAGCACAATATCCGCAGCTTCGATAGCGGCATCTGATCCCATTGCGCCCATAGCGATCCCGATATCTGCCCTGGAAAGGACGGGGGCATCGTTAATGCCGTCGCCCACAAAAGCCAGCTTGCCCTTAGAGGTCTTTTCCTCCAGAAGCCGCTCCACTTCCTGCACTTTCCCCCCGGGCAAAAGCTGTGTGTATACCTCATCCACGCCCAGATTCTTGGCAACAGACTGGCCTACGTCTGCCGCGTCGCCTGTGAGCATAACAGTCTTTTGAATTCCCTGGCTCTTTAAAAGAGAAATTGCCTCGCCGGCATCCGGTTTTTCTTCATCGGAAATGACCACATGCCCCATATAGGAACCGTTTACCGCAATATGCACCGTTGTCCCTATGTGATGGCACGGATGCCAGGACACGCCTATTTCATCCATCAACGTATCATTTCCGGCGCAGACATTCTTCCCGTCTACCACCGTGCAAACACCCCGCCCGGCAAATTCCTTTGTTTCTCCCACTCGGGAAAAATCCAAATCTTTGCCATAAGCTTCCCGCAGAGAACGGGAAATAGGGTGATTGGAGTAGCATTCCGCCAAGGCGGCCAGCTCAATTAGTTCATTTTCCGAACAAGCATCCGGATGGATAGCCGTCACGTTGAAAACGCCTTTTGTGAGCGTACCCGTTTTATCAAAGACCACAATCTCCGTATCCGCCAGGGTTTCCAAATAATTGCCGCCTTTAATGAGGATACCGCAGCGGGACGCCCCGCCTATCCCTCCAAAAAAGCTTAGGGGAACGGAAATCACCAGCGCGCAGGGGCAGGAAATCACAAGAAAAATCAGTGCTCTGTGGATCCACTCCCACCAGTTGCCCAAGAATAACGAAGGCACTAAGGCTAAAAGCAAAGCCAATATCACTACCGCCGGCGTATAATACCGGGCGAATTTCGTAATAAAGTTTTCCGCCTTTGCTTTCCTGGCGGTGGAATTCTCCACCAGATCCAGAATTTTCGATACAGTGGATTCTCCAAAGCTCTTCGTCACACGAACCCGAAGCAGGCCGTTCTGATTGATACATCCGCTGATAACATCATCTCCGGCTTCCACATCTCTTGGCAGGGATTCACCTGTAAGAGCCGCCGTATTGACGGAAGAAACTCCTTCCAGGACAACGCCGTCCATAGGAATTTTTTCCCCAGGACGAATGACTATACAATCTCCCACGTTTACTTCCTCAGGATCCACTTGCTCTATTTTACCACAACGTTCTACATTTGCATAGTCCGGTCGTATATCCATAAGAGAAGAAATTGACCTGCGGGAGCGGCCTACTGCATAATCCTGGAAAAGTTCGCCAATCTGATAAAAGAGCATTACCGCTACGCCTTCCGGAAATTCCCCTATGGCAAAGGCTCCGATCGTTGCCAGAGCCATTAGGAAATTCTCATCAAAAATCTGGCCATGGGCTATATTTCTGAGGGCTTTCCAAAGAATATCCCAACCTATGATCCCATATGGAACCAAAAACGCAACCAAACGCATAGACGGCGGCAGTGGAATACAAGCAGCCGCTGTAAATATCACCGCACAAAGCAGAATGCGGACAAGCATCTTTTTCTGTTTTCCGGACATATCCCTACTCTCCTTCCGTAATAACCCGCTGCATATATTTGCAGAGTTATAAGGCACAGTTTTTATGAAAACAAGATTTTGCAGTCCGGTTCTATCTTACGGCAGGTCTTTGCAACTTTTTTCATAATATCGTCAAAGCGCGCATCGTCTGCGGTAATAGTCATTTTCTGTGTCAGGAAACTAATGGAAACATCTTCTACACCATCCAGCTTTTGAACAGCTTCTTCCATTTTTCTGGCGCAGTTTGCGCAATCCAGATCCTCCAGTTTATATACCTTTTTCATTGAAAACATCGCCTTTCCGATAAAATTGAAATAATGAACGCCTTACTTAAGAATGCTGCACTTTATAATTCTCTTATATGCTCCATTCCCTGGCCAAGGATACTGCGTACATGGTCATCGGACAAAGAATAAAAGATATTCTTTCCTTCCCTGCGAAATTTTACCAGTTTATTTGCTTTCAGCACACGAAGCTGATGAGAAACCGCTGTCTGTGTAAGGCCCAACAGCTGCGCCATATCGCAAACACACAATTCCGCCTCAAATAACGCATAGAGAATCTTGATACGAGTAGAATCCCCAAACACTTTAAAAAGTTCCGCCAAATCATACAGAACCTCATCCTGGGGCATTTCATCCATTACTTTTTTGACTACATCTTCATGCACATACATGTATTCACAGTGCTCTGTATCTTTCTCTGCCATATTCATTCTCACATCCTATCGTATGAATATCTGTTCATATGATATATCGTGCAGATCGTTTTGTCAATACTTCATCTGTTGTTTTTACATTAGGATTCCACATTTTGAGGAGCAAACATCCTTCCCACATCAATAAAGGCTTTTTACCATAGAGTGTTTTCTATTGCAGTATGAGGGGATCAAATGCGTACATTCACATACCCTTCCCGGCGGATTTGCTTCCGAAATCTGCCCGGAGACACCTTCATATATTTCCGGAATACCTTGCTGAAATAGTTACAATCCGAAAATCCACAGACTCCACTGATTTCCTCAAGGTGCATATCCGTGGTATTCAGAAGACTTATTGCTTTTTCCAGACGGAGCTTTGCAAGGAACCGAACTGGACTTTCCCCTGTCTCTTTTAAAAACTCCCTGGAAAAATGGCTCTGGCTTACACCCAGGTATTCCGCAAGAGACGACAGCGCCAGTTCCTTTTGAAAATTCTGTTCCATATATACTATGGCATTTTCTATCAGGGATGAGTACCCTTTGGATACTTCTTCCTCTCCCGAGCAAAGCAGACATAGAAAATCAAAGGCTTCCTTCCCTGCCACAAAAGCGTTGCGGATACGGCCGCACTTAGCCAGCATGTGTAAATCAAACAGTTTCAATATAGCCGGATGGCTAAGGGATAATGAAGCTATCTTCCCAAAGCGTTTCACATAATACTGGTAATAGGGCATAACTCCGGCCCCTCTTATAACGATATACAGAAATTCCCATGGGGCTTCGTTGTTATTTTCATCAAAGTAATAGATCTCCTTATCCGGAAACTGCAGAAAAAAACCTTTCCCTGCATCCACCTTAATAGCCTCGCCTTCCGTTTTCAAAGTACCGCTGCCGGAAAGGGTATATTGAAACAGGAATGCCGGAGGCCGGTCTCTGTTATCCCAGAAATAGCTTCTATCGTTCCGGCTTTCCCTTCCTACTGCCATCAATTCCACAGCAGGAATATCCACATCTTCTAAAAAGTGAAACGCATACCCATCACAAATATCTTTCAATTTTGTTCCCATCAAAAAATTACCTCTTTTATCAAATAATTACGATTGCAAAATAAAAATCAATTTCGTATATTTAATGCAGGTGCTTTGTATTGGGGATGTTAACAACTCCAACGCAAATAGTGTACCATATATTTGCAAAAAGTAAATCATCAAAAAAAGGCAGAAAGAAGGAATACCATGTCATTCAAAGTTGCATTTATCGGAGCCGGCAGTATCGGTTTCACAAGACGTCTGCTTTCCGATCTCCTCACCGTCCCGGAGTTTCATTCCATTGAAGTAGCTTTTACGGATATCAATCCCGATAATCTGCGGATGGTTACGCAGCTTTGCCAGCGGGATATCGACGAAAACGGGCTCTCCATTCAAATTCATTCCACTTTGGATCGCCGGGAAGCCTTCAAAGATGCAAAATATGTGATAAACTGTGTCCGTATCGGAATGCTGGAGGGGTTTGCAACCGACGTAGAAATTCCACTGCGATATGGCGTGGATCAGTGCGTAGGCGACACCCTTTGCATTGGCGGTATTATGTACGGTCAGCGCGGGATTAACGCTATGCTGGAATTTTGTAAGGACATACGCGAAGTAGCTGCTCCCGGCTGCATCATGCTCAACTATTCCAATCCCAATGCAATGGTCACATGGGCCTGCAATGTATACGGCGGTGTTCCCACTTATGGGCTTTGCCACGGCGTTCAACACGGCCATGAACAAATCGCAAAAGCCCTTGGACGCGATAAAAAAGATGTGGATATTATCTGCGCGGGCCTCAACCACCAGACCTGGTATATCAGTGTAAAAACAGACGGAATGGAAAGAACGGGCGAACTTTACGAATACATGAAAAAAGCAGAATTCGCCAAAGACGAAAACATTCGCCTGGATGTTATGAAAAACTTTGGATACTATTCTACAGAATCCAACGGCCATCTTTCCGAGTATCTGATGTGGTATCGGAAGCGCCCGGAAGAAATGGAAAAATGGATCAATTACAGCAGCTGGATTCAGGGAGAAACCGCGGGTTACCTGCGTGTTTGCAAGGAAAGCCGCAACTGGTTTGAAACGGATTTCCCAAACTGGCTCAAGGAACCCGCAAACAAATTTGTTCCGGAAAATCGTTCTTCTGAGCACGGCAGCTACATTATCGAGGGCCTGGAAACCGGGCGGGTATACCGCGGCCATTTCAATGTTATGAACAACGGGACCATCACAAACCTGCCCAACGAATGCGTTGTGGAAGTTCCCTGTTATGTGGATGGCAATGGAATCTCCGTTCCTAAAGTAGGCGATCTTCCCCTGGGGTGTGCTGCTATCTGTTCCCAGAGCGTATGGGTGCAGAAACTGGCGGTGGAAGCCGCTGTAGCTGGCGATGTCACCCTGCTCCGCCAAGCCGCCATGATGGATCCGCTGACAGGAGCTGTCTGCACCCCGGATGAGATTATCCAAATGGTAGACGAAATGCTGGTTGCAGGCGAAAAATGGCTGCCGCAGTATGCGGAAGAAATCCGCAAGGCCAAAGAACGGTTGGAACACAAAGAGATTCCCTACCGCCCTGCTAAAGGGTTTATCCTGAAAGAGAAAACCATAGAGGAAATGGCGGAAGAAAAAGCAAAATATAGAGCTATGGCCTCTGCTGCAGCAAAAGAGAATGTGCAATAAGCTTACTGGTATGCAGCCATTCTGTATACTGCTTTTTCCCGGAATATATACAGCCACAACTTTCCTTAAACCGAATCCAAATATGGAGCAGTATAAAATCGCCGAATACATGTGATCCGAAAACAGAGGGCTGAAAAACCGCTTGACCCATTTTCCCTTCCGCGGTATACTGAAGAAAAGGCCAAAGAATCGGTATTGTTTATGTGACGGTTTCCGCTTCTTTATTGAGGCCAAAGAAGGAGGAAAAGCCATTATGAAAACGGGCATAGAAACCATTTGGAAAGATCGTAAGCGTTTTCTGGGGATGCCCCTGAGCTTTACCAGATATTCTCTTTCGGAGGACCGTTTGTTTTTGCAAAAAGGCTTTTTCAATATACAATTTGAAGAAATTGTTTTATACCGTGTAAGCGATATCAGTCTTAAAATGACACTGGGGCAACGGATTTTTGGCGTTGGTTCCGTGATTGTACACTCTTCGGATAAAACAACTCCTCATTTTGAATTAAAAAACATAAAACGCCCGGTGGAAGTCAAGGAATTGATACATAAACAAGTGGAGGAAATGAAAATCCAGCGCCGTGTCCGTGTTGGAGAGCTGATTGGCGACGGAGAAAACGAAGATTGCTCCTATGATTCCGGGGACACTTCTGAAGACCTCTCTGCGGATGCAGATGAGTAAGTTTCCATACATAAAGCCGAAAGGAGCCAAAGCTCCTTTCGGCTTTTGCCTTACATAGAATGCAAAATTAGACTACAGAAAGGTTTGTTCGTATGCAATATACAATTTATCACCACAAAGCACAATATTATGAAACGGATCAAATGGGAATCATTCACCATTCCAATTATATCCGATGGTTTGAAGAAGCACGGGTGGACCTGATGGAACAGATCGGCTTTGGATATAAAAAAATGGAAGAATGCGGGATCGGAAGCCCTGTCCTTTCCGTTTCCTGCCGGTATAAAAGCATGACGCGCTTTTTTGACGAAGTGATTATTTTACCGAAGGTGGAAACCTATACGGGCGTAAAGCTTTCTCTTTCCTATTCCGTGCTGGATGCTGTTACCCGTGAGCTTCGTGCAGAGGGAGAAAGCAGCCACTGCTTTTTAAATCAGCAAGGAAGGCCTATCTCTTTAAAAAAAGTTCTTCCGGATATCCATGCCCTATTCTCCTCCCTCACAGGTACATGTTTAGAGGGGCTGGATCTTGCAACAATATAATTTTAAATTGGAGCCATGGTTTATAGGCTTACTCATGTAGATGGGAGGCCAGCGGCGCCGCCCAAAACCAGTCTTACCGGTTTTGAGGAATTTCTCCCAAGATATGGAGTAAACTCCCATTCATTTGCTTATTTTCCCCGAACCCATCGCAAAAACGTATCCTGCGCTATAGACAGCTTTACAGCTGCTTCCCGGGATGTGACCTGTCTTGAAAGCCACTCTTCCTTTAGGACATAGAATTCTTCCGGAACAGGTTTCCTCGGTCTTCCGAAACGAACTCCTCTGGCTTTAGCCGCTACAATTCCTTCGGCCTGTCTCTGCCGGATATTTTCCCTTTCCGCCTGTGCAACATAGGACAGAAGCTGCAGAACTATATCCGCAATAAGCGTGCCTGTAAGATCCCTATTCCTTCGGGTATCCAGCAAAGGCATATCTAAAACTACGATATCTGCCTGTTTTTCTTTTGTAACAACACGCCATTGCTCAAGGATTTCCACATAATTTCTGCCTAATCTATCAATGCTTTTTACAACCAGAACATCCCCTACCCGCAATTTTTTCAACAATTTTTGATATTGAGGCCGGTTAAAATCCTTTCCGCTTAATTTATCCATATAGATCTTTTTCGGTGGAATATGAAATTCCCGCAGGGCAATAATCTGTCTCTCTTCATTCTGTTCCTTCGTAGATACACGAACGTATCCATATGTCTGACTTTCCATATACACTCGCCTCCGTTATATTCCATTAAAGGGACGCCGCTCCTGCTATTGTACTCAAGAAAAGCGGAAGATGGAATCAGCATATAGAAACTTGAAATTTTTTCACATTTCATAATGAATAGACCCGGCAGATTCAAGAATCTCCCGGGTCTTTATTCGTATATGTATGTACTGCCGTTTTACAGACCTGCAAACAGCATGTTTTTCACACGGCGGGTCATGGGCGTCACACCGGAATCCGTATTCTGATACATAAGCAGGAAAGTCATCCTATCCCGAGGGGAATTCAAGAAATAGGTTCCAAGCCAGCCGTCCCAGCCATATTCCCCCTTGCTGCCGTTGAGGACAGCCATGCCGGGTTCCTTCAACACCCGCATCAAATTTCCATACGTATATCCGGAAAGGCCCTGCCAAAGATCAAATCCAGCCTGCTGACAAGAAATAAGCGCGCCGGTAGTCATATACTCCACTGTTCGAGGAGAAAGCACACGTTTCCCTTCCAATTCTCCATTGTTTAAAAGCATTCTCCCGAAACGCATATAATCGTCTATTGTGGCAAAAAGGCCTGCCCCGCCGGATTCAAAAGCCGGCGCTTGGGTATGTTCCCGAAAAATCCCTAAATGGTGACCGGTGTATTCCCGAAGACCATTCGGTGTTTTTGTATATGCCTTTGAAAGCCTTCCCTGCTTTTCTTTTGGCACAAAGAAACCGGCATCCTTCATACCCAGCGGAGAAAAAAACTCTTCCTGCAAAAACTCTCCAAACCGTTTTCCGGAAACCACTTCCACCACAGCGCCCAAAACATCCGCAGAGGTTCCATACATCCAATATTCGCCCGGATGGAAAGCAAGCGGGCAAGCTCCCAGCCGATTGGCAAGTTCTACCGTTCCCATAGGATTTTCTCCCAAAGCGCGGCCTTCCAGCTCCTTAAAAACAACCGCCGCTTCCCGGGAAGCCCTGCTCTCCTCGCCGTTATATGGAAGGCCCGACGCCATGGAGAGAAGATCATGCAGAGTGCACTCCCGATGGACGGGTACCGTCCTTCCCTCTTCCGCTACTGTTTGAAAACGGAATCCGGGCAAATACTGGGAAACAGGATCCTGCAAATCGATTTTTCCCAACTCAAACAACTTCATAACAGCTGCCGCCGTTATGGGTTTCGACATGGAATACAGACTGAAAATGGTATTCCTTTGCAAAGGTATGCGTTTTTCCAGATCTGCATAGCCTGTCTCAAAATATGCTTCTTCCTCCCCGTTGCGGCATAAAAGAAAATTCGCCCCAGCTATTTCTCCCTTTTCTACACATTCATGCAGATAGTCTTCCATTCTGCGAAGGTAAATGGCTTCCATATACAATCCTCCCTATTTTCAGTCTGACAATCCCATAATAACCCGCCGGCTTCTTGTCCCAACACTTTAGAAGATAAAAATTCTATTTGGAGCAAAAATGGCGTTATAGAGATCTTTGTAAATTTCCTGCATATCAAATCCACACTCATGTAGGCAAGAACAGAAAATACAGTATATTTTTACCTTAGCACATATAAACCGTCCACGCAAGCTCCTTTTCCCTTCCTGTATAACTTTTCTTCTTCAGTTTTCCATCCTTCTTTCTTGTGATTTACTATAAAGTATGATACTCTATAGGCAAAGCCGGAGCGGTTTTGCCGCGGCCGGGACTATAATGCTTTTAGGAGGAACCAGAATGAAGCTTCATGTTTCAGAAAAACGCGGCGTACCTATCGCGCCGGGAATGATTGGGCTGTTTTTCGAAGATATTAACTACGCGGCAGACGGCGGCCTTTACGCCGAAATGATCGAAAACCGCTCCTTTGAATTTGTGGAAGCCAGGGGCACCAACACGGATTACTATACAGTTTATGACGGAGGCTACGGCTGGAAAGCCTATCCGGAGGATTCCAACGCACGTTTGGAATATGTTTCCGGTAGCCCTCTGTATGAAACCAGCCCCCATTATCTCCGCTTTACAGCGAAGCAAGCCGGCGAAGGATTTTCCAACAAGGCATACACCGGTATTTTCCTGAAAAAAGGAATGGATTACAAGATTTCTTTCTATGCCCGGATGGCGGGATATAAAGGAAATCTGAAAGTATCCGTTGTAAAAGACGGCAAAAACTATGGGACTGCAGAAATCGCCTGCATCCATGTTCCTCAGGGAGAATGGCAGAAATGGAACCGCTATGAAGCTGTCCTTCACGCTTCAGAGGATGTAAAGCATGCCCTTTTTGTCATTACCCTGGAAGAACCGGGCTGTGTGGAATTTGACCATATTTCCATGATGCCGGGGGATGCTGTTGCCGGTATATTCCGAAAGGATCTATTTGAAAAGCTCAAGGAACTGAAACCCGGCTTCCTGCGTTTCCCGGGCGGCTGTATCATTGAAGGAAACACCCTTTCCAACCGCTACCGCTTTAAAAACAGCCTGGGCGCTCCGGAGGAACGGATAAGCAACTGGAACCGGTGGGCTGTACACCAAAACGGGCCGGAAAACGACTGCCGCAGCATATATTCCCACTATAACCAGACACTGGGCCTTGGTTACTATGAATACTTCCTCCTTTGCGAATTGATAGGAGCCAAGCCTCTTCCTGTTCTCAGTGTAGGGCTTGCCTGCCAGTACATGTCCTGTGAACTGGTCTCCATGGACGACCCTGCCTTCCAGGAATTCATCCAAGACGCCTTGGATCTGATCGAATTTGCCAATGGTACAGTGGAAACAAAATGGGGCTCCCTGCGTGCAAAAATGGGGCATCCTGCACCCTTCGGCCTGGAACTTCTGGGAATCGGAAACGAACAGTGGCAGACCGAAAAAGCAGATTTCTTCCAGCGGTATATGGCCTTTGAAAAAGCTATTCATGCAAAATATCCCGAGATCCGGCTGATCGGCTCCGCAGGACCGGATATCACTTCCGAACGGTATACCGCTGCTTGGGAATTCTATCGGAGAGAATGCCCGAAACATGAAAACTTTGCCTATGCTCTGGATGAACATTATTATGTAAAACCGGAATGGTTCTATGAACATACGGATTTCTATGACAATTACTCCCGTGATATCAAGGTGTTTTCCGGGGAATATGCGGCTCATCCTGTAAACGGTATGAATCGCCCGGATGCAAACACGCTTGGCGGCGCACTGGCGGAGGCAGCTTTCCTTACCGGTGTGGAAAGAAATGCCGATGTGGTAGTTCTTGCTTCTTATGCTCCTCTCTTCGCCCGGATCGGCTATACCCAGTGGTCTCCCGATCTGATCTGGTTTGATGAAACTGTAGCCTACGGAAGTCCCAGTTATTATGTGCAGAAAATGTATGGTGAAAATATGGGCACCGTTACTCTGGATACGGAAGGCCAGGAAAAAGAGCTGCGTAAAGACGGCGTATACTATTCCTCCAGTCTGGATGAAAATTCCAAGGAGATCATTTTGAAGATCGTAAACAGTACGGAAGAAAAGAAGTCCCTTTCTATTGATTTTGCTTCCGATTGGAATTTAACCGGCGTTGTAAAAGCCACTACCCTTCACGGCGAAAGCAAAGAAGATTTCAATTCCGTAAACGATCCTGAAAAAATTTCCTCTTCCTTTGAAGAAGCTTCTTTCAACGGGGAAATTACTCTTGAGCCCAACACCTTCCTGGTAGCCCGTTTCCCTTTGGCTTGATTTTGTCCAATTAAAAGAACTATGTTTGATAAAGCCCTGGAACTAAAAGTTCCAGGGCTTTGTTTTTCAGCAAAAAAGCTTCCCGACAGAGCGATTTTGCAGGGAAGCTTTTTGATTTTACTTTTCTTTCATTTTCCGAATTCATCTGCGAAAGTAACTTTTCCCTCTGTAATTTCAGAAATAATGGCCAAAGACTCAATGCGTATTCCCTTTTCTCTGAGGTTTTTACCACCTTCCTGAAAGCCTTTCTCAATCACGATACCACAGCCAACCAGCTTGGCGCCGGATTCTTCTACAATTTTTAAAAGCCCCTGAAGCGCTTGCCCCTTAGCTAAAAAATCATCCAGAATTAAAACTTTATCCTGGGGACCCAGAAACTTTTTAGAGACCTGGATTTCATATGTAGTACCTCTTGTAAAAGATTGAACCTGTGCGGTATATAAATCGCCGTCCAGATTGCGAGACTTTGTCTTTTTGGCAAACACCACAGGTACATTTCCAAAATGCTGCGCCGCAATGACCGCAATACCGATACCGGAAGCTTCTATAGTGAGGATTTTTGTTACCTGTTCGCCTGTAAACCTTCTTTGAAATTCCTCTCCGATTGCATTCAGCAAGGGAATATCCATCTGATGGTTCAGAAAGCTATCCACCTTTAATACGCCGCCTTCTGCTCCACGACCGTCTTTTATAATGCGCTGCTTTAGTATTTCCATTTAAGTCCTCCATCCTCTTTGCCCATACATACGTGCCGACTATATTTCCCCGGATTCTTCAATAGGTATACAAAAGTTCCACTTCCCCCGTATGGATATCTTTACAAAATAGGACAGAAGAAACTCTTCTCAAACCTAGGTGCCAGCCTATATCCAATTTTCCTTCCGCGCTTTGCTTTTATTACCGTAAAATATGCGCAGTCTTCTGAAAAAAAC
>CALWJA010000095.1 GCA_944380875.1 uncultured Clostridia bacterium | reverse complement strand
GTTTCGGGTTTCCGCGCCAAATTTCAGGCGCAGCGGAGGCAAAACCAAGGAGGAAAAAGAAATGGCAGTAGTATCTATGAAACAGCTCCTGGAGGCCGGTGTTCATTTCGGCCACCAGACCAGAAGATGGAACCCTAAAATGGCTCCCTATATCTTCACCGAGCGCAACGGCATCTACATTATCGACCTGCAGAAGACTGTAAAGAAACTGGAAGAGGCTTACAGCTTCATTCGTCAGATTTCTGAAGAGGGCAAATCCGTTCTCTTTGTAGGAACTAAGAAGCAGGCTCAGGATTCCGTGAAGGAAGAGGCTGAGCGTGCAGGCGCTTATTTTGTAAATGCTCGTTGGCTGGGCGGCATGCTCACAAACTTCCGCACCATTCGCCGCAGAATCGACCGCCTCAACCAGCTCAAGGCTATGGAAGCGGACGGAACCTTTGAAATGCTTCCTAAGAAGGAAGTTATCAAGCTTCGTCTGGAAATTGAAAAGCTGGAAAAATTCATGGGCGGCATCAAAGATATGAAAGAGCTCCCTGGTGCTCTTTTCATTGTTGACCCCCGCAAAGAGCGTATCGCTGTAGCCGAGGCTAAGAAATTGGGTATTCCGATCGTAGCTATTGTGGATACCAACTGTGATCCGGATGAAATCGATTATGTAATTCCCGGCAACGACGACGCTATCCGCGCTGTTAAGTTGATTTCCGGCACGATTGCCAATGCAATTGCAGAAGGCAGAGAAGGCCAGATGGGTTCTGCTGAAGCAGAGGCTAAAGAAAACGAGACAGATGAGGAAGAAGCAGCCGAATAAGGCTTAAAAGACCGTGAGTCTGCGTAGCACGTCAAAGAACTCTTTGGCGTGCTTTGCGCAGTTTTGTATCTTTGATAAATTGGAGGAATGTAAAATGGCATTTACAGCAAAAGACGTTGCCGCCCTTCGTGAGAAGACTGGCTGCGGAATGATGGACTGCAAAAAAGCTCTTACCGCTTCCAACGGCGATATGGAAGCAGCATTGGATTTCCTTCGGGAAAAAGGTCTGGCTGCCGCTACGAAAAAGGCAGGCCGTATTGCTGCAGAAGGCGTTGCGTTTGCATATATCAACGAGGATGAAACCGTTGGCGTTGCTATTGAAGTAAACGCTGAGACCGATTTCGTAGCTAAGAACGCTGAGTTCCAGGCTTTTGTAAATACTTGCGCAGAGACCATTGCCAAGGAAAATCCCGCAGATGTTGAGGCTCTTTTAAACTGCAAGGCTGCTGGCACGGAAATGACAGTGGACGCTCTTCTGAAGGAAAAAATCCTCACGATCGGCGAGAATATTAAGATCCGTCGTTTTGTCCGCTATGAAGGCGTTGTAGTTGGCTACATCCATATGGGCGGCAAAATCTCTGTTCTGGTTAAGTTTGATGCGGCTCCTGAAGTGGCTGCCAAGGCTGAGTTCAAAGAATATGCCAAGAATGTGGCTATGCAGATTGCGGCTGTTTCTCCGCTCTATCTGGATCGTGATTCCGTTCCTGCTGATGTTGTGGAGCAAGAGAAGAAGATTGCTTATGAGCAGGCTTCTACTTCCGGCAAACCCGCTCAGGTAATTGATAAAATGGTTATGGGCAAGGTTTCCAAGTATTTCAAGGAAGTTTGCCTGGTTGAGCAGGAGTATGTTAAAGACAGCAAAATGTCTATCAAGCAGTATACAGATTCTGTAGCCAAAGAACTGGGCGGCGATATTAAGATCGCTTCCTTCGTGCGTTTTGAAAAGGGCGAGGGCCTCGAAAAGAGAGAGGATAATTTCGCTGAGGAAATCGCAAAGATGGTAAAATAAGCTGTTCTGCTTATACTTCTTTTCGTTAAAACATGATAAAGGCCTATCCAAAGGGATAGGCCTTTACTTTTACCTTGTTTGTTTTCAATAATAAAATTGTTAAAAGTTTCCGGAAACATTTAGAGGTTTGTGGATGTACGATACGGCTTATTGAGGTAGATAGATGATGGGGTATAGAAAATAGAACATTATATCTTGGTGCCTATTTTGGATACCTCAAGCAGGTACACCTACTTTTCCGTCACGGAAAGTTTACGTGATACGCATTTTAAGTTCCGAGAGGTAGTATAGCAATTGTATGTAAAATGAAATGCTGCAGCTGTGTAAAATTTTGAAGGGGTTCTGTGTCGGGCAAAACGGTATTTAAAATAGGGGTAAATGTATATTCTTTAAACAATTTTATACGCAAGAAATAATTGGAAATATTCTTCCAAAAAGGCGGATATACTATAAAGGAACTTTTGAGGGCATCGGGCATTTTTAGTATCTGGATTTTATCCGCAAAGTTTGAGGGGAAATAGGAATACCCCTTTACATTATTTGCCTCCTATTGTAAAATAAAATACGAAAATATGCTTGCCGGAGATAAAATCCCGGCTAAAAAGAAAATTGGGGTGTTCTAATTGCAGCCGAAATATAAAAGGGTCCTTCTGAAATTAAGCGGAGAGTCCTTGGCTGGACATCAGGGCCACGGAATCGATTTTGACACGGTTTTAAAAATCTGTGAACCTATAAAGAAATGTGTGGAAATGGGGGCGCAGGTTGCTATTGTAGTAGGCGGAGGCAATTTCTGGCGGGGCCGCAGCAGCGGAAAAATGGACCGCACCCGCGCCGATCATATGGGCATGCTGGCTACTACCATTAACGCTCTGGGCGTGGCGGATGCGTTGGAACAGCTTGGTGTTCCTGTAAGAGTGCAGACAGCCATAGCCATGCAGGAAATCGCGGAACCATATATACGCAACCGGGCTGTCCGGCATCTGGAAAAAGGCCGGGTAGTGGTGTTCGGCTGCGGAACAGGAAATCCGTTTTTCTCCACGGATACAGCTGCGGCTTTGCGCGCTGCTGAAATTGATGCGGATATTATGATGAAGGCTACCATGGTGGACGGTGTTTACGACTGTGATCCCAAAAAGAATCCCGGTGCAAAGAAATATGACACGCTTTCCTTTACAGAAGTGCTCAGCCGGAACTTGCAGGTTATGGACGGTACGGCTGCTTCTCTTTGCCGGGATAATAAATTGCCGATTTTGGTCTTCAGTCTGGAAGATCCCGATAATATCGTCAAAGCAATTGCTGGAGAATCCATTGGTACTGTAGTAAAGGAGGAAGAGTAAAATGAAAGAGATTTTAACAAATGCTGAGCAGCATATGAAAAAAAGTATCGGTGTGCTGCAGGATGACTATGCCGCCATCCGTGCAGGCCGTGCAAATCCTGCCGTTTTGGATAAAGTGATGGTGGACTATTATGGAGCCCCTACGGCTATTAATCAGTTGGCCGCTGTTTCTGTATCTGAAGCTCGTATTCTCACGATTCAACCTTGGGATACTTCTGTCTGCCGGGCTATCGAGAAGGCGATTCAGACTTCCGATATAGGCATTAATCCCCAGAGCGATGGAAAAATCATTCGGATGACTTTCCCGCCTCTTACGGAGGACCGCAGAAAAGAGCTGGCCAAGGATATCAGCAAAATGGCAGAGGAAAGCAAAGTTGCTATTCGCAATATCCGTCGGGAAGCCATGGATAAGCTGAAGGCTAAGAAAAAGAGCGGGGAACTTACAGAGGACGATTTGAAGCAGGGTGAGAAAAAAGCCCAGGATCTGACAGATAAATACTGCAAGGAAATTGATTCCATGCAGGAGAGAAAACAAAAAGAAATTATGGAGATCTAAAACACATGGAAACAAATCTTCCAGCTGTTTTGCCGGAGCATATCGGTATCATTATGGACGGGAATGGCCGCTGGGCAAAAAAACGGGGATTACCCCGCACAGCCGGCCATAAAGAGGGCGCGCAGAATTTTCGCAGAATCGCACGGTATTGCAGCAATATCGGAATACGATATCTTACAGTATACGCTTTTTCCACGGAAAATTGGTCCCGCCCTGCTGTAGAGGTAAACGCTCTTATTCGTCTGTTTCAGGAATATTTGGAAGAAGCGATCCGAGATTTTGCCAACGACAATATTCAGGTGCGTTTTATCGGGGATACTTCTGCTTTTCCCAAAAAGCTGCAGGAATTGATCGCTACTACCTGGGAGGTCTGCAAACACAGAACGGGTATGGTCCTCAATATCGCCATGAATTATGGGGGAAGGCCTGAAATTCTCCGAGCGGCCAGGAATTTGGCTGAAAAAGTAAAGGCGGGAACGCTGAACCCGGAAGATATAGATGAAAAGTGTTTTTCCGGGGAATTGTATACAGCGGGTCAGCCGGATCCGGATTTGATCATACGGCCCAGCGGGGAAAATCGCATCAGTAATTTTCTGTTGTGGCAGTCCGCTTATTCCGAATATGTTATCATGGATATTCTTTGGCCGGATTTCACACCGGAAGATTTGAATTATGCCTTGCAGGAATACGCGAAACGAAGCAGGCGATTTGGGGGAATCTGATTGAAATCGAGAATGATCTCAGCCGGTGTGCTGATATTGTTTATGGCCGCAATTGTTGTATTCAATACGATTTTCCCGTTGGCGCTTGTAATCGTGGTAGCGGCTATATCTGTGTTTTCCGTATATGAAATCATTCATGCACTGGGCCTTTCTCAAAAGCTGGTACTGCTTTTGCCCAGTTTGCTTTTTGCTGCGGTGTTTCCCTTCCTTTCGGTAGGACTCCCCCAGCAAATCGCTTATTATGTATACACCTTTTTGATTTTCACATCTTTAATTTTTTATCACGATACCGTTACTTTCCGCGAGGCTGGCGTCATTTACAGTATGGCGCTGATGATTCCTACAGCGCTCACCGCTTTGATTCAGGTTCGCTCTCAGGGCGGAAACCATGGCATGTTTTATGTTATCATCGCCATATGCAGCGCTTGGGCGGCGGATGTGGGTGCCTTTGCAGCAGGAAGTCTTTTTGGAAAGCATAAGCTGTGCCCAAATATTAGCCCCAAAAAAACGGTAGAAGGCCTGGTAGGGGGCTTTGTGCTGGACGTTTTGGCTATGTTGCTTTTTGGATTTATTTTCCAGGCGTCGTATCAGTATACGGTTTCCGTAAATTATGCTGTATTGGCTCTGATCGGCTTTGTAGGAGCTGGCCTTTCGGTGATTGGAGATCTCAGTTTTTCTCTTATCAAACGTAGCTGCCATATAAAAGATTTCAGCGAGCTGATCCCTGGGCATGGGGGGATTTTGGATCGGTTTGACAGCGTTATCTTTGTTGCCCCCTTTGTAGCGCTTCTTACAGCCTTTCTTCCTATTGTTTAAGAAATGTGGGAACAGGAAATTATTGTATTTCCTAAATTGTGATTGGTGCATCATACATACGGATACTTTAAATTATGGGAATTCTGAAGAAACTGCCGGATCTTTCCGGCGGTTTCTTCTCAAAATGGGGAATCTGTTATGAAACAAAATCTTTCTGTTTTAGGCTCTACCGGTTCTATCGGAACGCAAACGCTGGATGTGGCCCGCAGGCTGGGAATTTCTGTATGCGCTTTGGCCGCAAATCGGAATATTGAGCTTTTGGAACGGCAGATCCGGGAATTTAAACCTCGAATGGCCGCCGTGTTTGACAGGGAAGTGGCTCAGCGGCTTCGTATTTCTGTGAAAGATATGGATGTAGAGATCCTGGAAGGAATGGAGGGGCTCTGTGAAGCCGCCTCTTTTGAAGAAGCTGACCTCATTTGCAATTCGGTGGTGGGAATGGTTGGGCTCCAGCCTACTTTATCCGCCATCCAGGCGGGGAAAGATATAGCTCTCTCCAACAAGGAAACACTGGTAGCCGGAGGAGCTTTGGTTATGAAGGAAGCTTCCTCTAAGGGCGTTTCGATCTTTCCCGTGGATAGCGAGCATTCCGCTGTTTTTCAATGCCTGCAGGGTTCTCCGTCGGAAAAAGCCTTAAGCCGCATTATCCTGACTGCTTCAGGGGGGCCTTTCTTTGGAAAGAGCAAAGGGGAGCTGGAGCATGTAACGGTTCGGGATGCTCTCAACCACCCCAATTGGGACATGGGAGCGAAAATAACAGTGGATTCCGCTTCCATGATGAACAAGGGGCTGGAAGTTATCGAAGCTTCCTGGTTATTCCACCAGCCCCAGGAAAAGATCGACGTGGTCATTCACAGGGAAAGCATCATTCATTCCATGATTGAATATACGGATAATTCCGTTATAGCGCAGATGGGAGTTCCGGATATGCGTATTCCCATCCAATATGCCATTACGTATCCGGAGAGAATGCCGTCCCCTGTTAAACGTTTAAGTTTAAAGGATGTTGGAAAACTTACCTTTTACGAGCCGGATTGGGAAACCTTCCCCTGCCTTTCTGCGGCAAAGGAAGCTTTGGCCCGGGGAGGCCTGAGCACCGCCGTTATAAACGGCGCTAACGAGGCGGCTGTGGAATTGTTTTTAAAGGAGAAGACTCCTTTTCTTCGGATCGGTGAATGGGTATGGGAAGCCATGGAGAAAATCCCTCTGGGAGATAACGCAGTAACTTTGCAGGCCATTCTGGAAGCAGACCGGGAAGCCCGCGCTTTTGTCAGATCCCGGATATAACGAGAAGCCTTCAGGATGTTTTCCCGGATACAGGGGAAACATAAAAAGGGAAGCATGGAAATAGAAGAATTCACAGGGAATTTACATTCTTTCCAAGATGCGGAAATCCAGGTTGTGCTATACTAAAATGTGCGGATGCGCTGTATTTGGTTTGCGGAAAATGGCTTAGTGTCTATGTTCCGGCAGCGCTTTTTGGCAAAAAGGCTTTGTCAGAAATTCTATTGTGGGGTGATCCTAATTACACAGGTTCTTTTAATCGTAATTGCGGTTCTATTGTTTGGATTTATTATTTTCATCCATGAGTTCGGGCATTTCTTTACAGCGAAGCTTTCCGGTATCCGGGTCAATGAATTTTCCATTGGCATGGGGCCGAAACTGCTGCAGTTCGGCAAGAAGGAAACAAAATATTCCCTGCGGCTTCTTCCCATAGGCGGTTATTGCGCCATGGAAGGAGAAGACGAAGAAAGCGATGATGAAAGGGCTTTCGGAAACAGGCCCGTATGGAAACGTATTCTTGTAGTTGCCATGGGAGCCATTATGAACATTCTTCTGGGCTTTTTGCTTATGGTGATTCTTACCGTCCAGACGGAAACGTTGGCTTCTACCACCATTGCGTGGTTTGACGAGCAGTCGCCTCTGCAGTCCGCGGGAGCGGAACTGGGGGATCGTTTTACAAAGATAGACGGATACGCGATCCAGACGGATCGGGATCTCCTGTTTGCTCTTTCCACTGCGGATCCTTCTTCCGTAGACATTGAGCTGGATCGCCAGGGCGAGACGGTGGTTTTGCAGAATGTTGCCATGAATACCCAGGATGTGGACGGCCAGAAAATCGTCCGTCTGGATTTCAAAGTGGCAGCATTGGATAAAAACCTGGGAACCGTTTTGACAAAATCCGCGCAGGACACAGTTTCTACCGTTCGGTTGGTTTGGTATAGTCTTGCCGGCCTAGTAACGGGGAAATTTGGCCTAAATGATGTGGCGGGGCCGGTTGGCACGGCCAGCGCTATCGGGCAGGCGGCCAGCGCGGGCCTGGAAAGCGGCTTTGGGGATGCAGTCAACAATATTCTGTATATGATGATGATTATCACCGTAAACCTGGGAATTGTGAACCTTCTGCCTCTTCCCGCTCTGGATGGCGGCCGGCTGGTGTTTCTTATCATTGAAGGTATCCGCAGGAAACCCGTAAATCCCAAATATGAGGGATGGGTTCACGCGGCCGGGTTTGCCCTTCTGATGGCGTTTATGCTTCTTATTACTTTCAGCGATGTTTTGCGGCTGTTTACAGGAAAGGGGATTGGAGGATGAGCCGGCAGGTACTGGCAGGCGGGCTGCCCATTGGCGGCGGCGCGCCTATATCGGTTCAATCTATGCTGAATATCCCTTCCACAGATGTGGAAGGGAGTGTTCGGCAGGCGAAGGCCCTGGAGAAGGCAGGCTGCGATATTATCCGCGCAGCTATTCCGGATATGGATGCCGTAAGGCTCATTCCTGCCATTAAGGAGGCTGTGCATATCCCGCTGGTGGCGGATATTCATTTTGATTACCGTTTGGCCTTGGAGGCGGCGGCTGCCGGAGTGGATAAGATCCGTATCAATCCGGGAAATATAGGATCGGATGATAAAGTCAAGGCCGTGGCGGATTGCTGCCGCCAAAAATGCATACCGATCCGTATAGGCGTGAATTCCGGCTCGGTAGAAAAAGAGATCCTGGCGAAATATGGAGCGCCTACGCCGGAAGCGCTGGTGGAAAGCGCCCTTTACCACGTTTCCCTTTTAGAAAAATACGATTTTGAGGACATCGTTATATCCATCAAATCTTCTACAGTAGACAGTATGATCCGCGCCTATGAGCTGTGTGCTTCCAAATGTGCATATCCCCTCCATCTGGGGGTGACCGAAGCCGGCACAGAAAGAATGGGGCTTATTAAATCCGCCATCGGGATCGGTTCCCTTCTGCAAAGAGGAATTGGAGATACCATACGGGTTTCCCTTACGGCGGATCCGATTGAGGAAGTAAGGGCGGGGATCGATATTCTCCGGGCGCTGGGCCTTAGAAAAGGGCCTGAGCTGGTTTCCTGCCCCACCTGCGGGCGAACCAGAATAGACCTTATTCGTATTGCAGGGGAAGTGGAAGAAAGACTGCGTTCCTGCACAAAACCCATCAAAGTGGCCGTTATGGGCTGCGTGGTCAATGGCCCCGGGGAAGCCCGGGAAGCGGATATTGGCCTTGCAGGCGGCCGCGGTGAGGGGCTTTTGTTCCGCAAAGGGGAAATTCTCCGGAAAGTGCCGGAAGAGGAACTTGTGGACGAGCTGATGAAGGAAATCGAAAAACTTTGATGGAGTATACAGAGCATTTGAGCGAATATATGGAATTTGCGTATGCTGAAAAGAACGGAGCGGATTCCAGCGGAGATAAAGGACGTAAGATATGAAAAGCTTTCGTGAATTTTTCGGCCCGTATTTGGGCGAAGCTCTCCCGGAAGAAGTAGGCGGGGGGATCCTCCATTCCATGGAGATCGACAACGAAAATAGGAACCTGACCATGAAGGTGGCTTTTCCTGCGCTTGTGAAACGGGAATCCCTTACGCAGGTTGAAAAGGGCCTAACAGACTGTAAGGCCCTGCGGCTGAGCCGGGCGCAGATCCTGGCGGATTTTCCCCCGGAATGCTTTACGGCGGATTGCTTTCCGGGCCTGATCCAGGAACTAAAAGCCCGGGGCGCGGGTATTAACGGCACCTTTAACGGAGCTTCGGCCCGCATGGAAAACGGAAAGCTCATTGTAACGTTGAGCCATGGAGGTCTGGAACTGATCCGGGCCCGAAAGATCGATACCATGGTTACCAAATTGATCCGTGAACAATTTGGGCTTACCGTTCCTTTGGATTTTGACGGCGTTCTTACGGTGGAGGCGGATAGCCCGTCTTACATAGAAAAGCAAAAGAATACCCAGGAGAAGCTTCGGAGACAAGCCGTTGAGGAAGATTTGAGCCAGTATGAAAGCACCATGGCGCGGGCGGAAGAAAGACGCGCGGCGAAAAAGGTTGCTTCCATAGTCAATATCCGCCGGGGAGAAACGCTCATGCCCGCCATTTTGCCGGATACGGCTGTTGAAATTATGGGCAGGATGGGCAAGATTCGTACGACCCCCATTTCCAGAATTACACCGGATATTGGCAGCACCATGATCTGGGGAGAAATCTTTTCTGCCGAACAGAAGGTTACAAGGGATGGAAGCCGTAAAATTTATTCTATCAATATTACCGACTATACAGGTTCCATCACCTTAAAGATCCTGCAGAATATAAACGAGTGCAAAGCGTTGGACAGCCTTTCCAAAGGGACCTCCGTCATTGTAAGAGGAGACGTGGAATACGATAAATACGACCACGAGATCGTTTTGCGGCCCCGGGCTATTTCCACAGTAAAGCAGATGGAAGTAATGGATACGGCCAAGGAAAAGCGGGTAGAGCTGCATTTGCATACGGCTATGTCTGCCATGGATGGAGTAACGTCCGCCGGGGATCTGATTGCCAGAGCTGCCCAATGGGGGCATAAAGCTATTGCTATAACGGATCACGGTGTGGCCCAGGCATATCCGGACGCTATGAACGCCGCGGAAAAGGCCAAAAGCAAAGGGAAGCCTATCAAAGTGATCTATGGAGTGGAATCCTATTTCATCAACGATATGGTTCCCGCCCTGAAGGGAGAAACCTCCAAAAGGCTGGACGACGAGTTTATCGCTTTTGATATCGAAACCACGGGCTTGAGCCATGAAACCGACCGGATCACGGAGATTGGCGCCGTGCGCCTTCGGGGCGGGGAAGTGGTGGAGAACTTCGATACCTTTGTGAATCCCGAAAAACCCATCCCGGCGAAAATTACCCAGTTAACGGGTATAACGGATGAAATGGTGAAGGATGCGCCCTCGGAAAAAGAGGCTCTTCAGTCTTTCTTCCGCTTTTGCGGGGAGGACGCGGTGCTCATCGCACACAACGCGGATTTTGATACCTCCTTTATCCGGACAGCCAGCAGCCGCTGCGGGCTGGAATTCCATATGCCGTATATCGATTCTATTCCCATGTGCCGTTCCCTTCTGAAGGATATCAAAAACTACAAGCTGGATACGGTGGCAAAATATCTGAAACTGGATCCCTTTAACCACCATAGGGCCTGTGACGATGCGGCTGTGCTGGGAAAAATTTTCCTGGCTCTTGTGCAGCGGCTCAAGGAAGATACGGGCGCGGTAATGGCGGAGGATATCAACCGGTCTTTGGCGGGCGGCGATCCTAAAAAGATGAAGCCCTATCATCAGATCATCCTGGTCAAAAATCTTACCGGTCTTAAAAATCTGTATAAGTTGATTTCCAAGGCCCATCTTCAGTATTTCTTTAAAAAGCCCCGGATTCCCAAAAGCGAATTGATCCAATACAGGGAAGGGCTTATTATCGGCAGCGCCTGCGAAGCAGGGGAGCTTTTCCGGGCTATTGTCAACGGTCAGCCCTGGGAGGAACTCTGCGAGATCGCGAAATTTTACGATTATCTGGAAATACAGCCTTTGGGCAACAACCAGTTTATGGTGCGGGACGGCACCGTCCCCGATGAAGAAAAACTGCGGGACTTCAACCGCACGGTGGTGAAACTGGGAGAAGCTCTTCATAAGCCTGTGGTGGCTACCTGCGACGTGCATTTTATGGATCCAAAAGATGCGGATTACAGGAAGATCCTTATGGCAGGCCAGGGATTTTCCGACGCGGATCAGCAGGCTCCTTTGTATCTGCGCACTACCGATGAAATGCTGGAAGAATTCTCGTATCTCGGCAAAGAGAAGGCTTATGAGGTTGTAGTGACCAATTCCAACCTGATAGCGGATATGACGGAAGAGATCCGCCCCATCCCGGAAGGAACCTTCCCGCCTTTTATTGACGGAGCAGAAGAACAGCTCAACAGCATTTGCTGGAAGCGGGCCAAGGAAGTTTACGGGGAACCTCTCCCGGAAATCGTGAAAAGCCGGTTGGATCGGGAATTGGGTTCCATTAACAAATACGGTTTCTCTGTGCTGTATATGACGGCTCAGAAGCTGGTGGCAAATTCAGAGGATCACGGGTATCTGGTAGGTTCCCGTGGATCGGTAGGTTCCTCGTTTGTGGCCAGTATGTCCGGTATTTCCGAAGTCAATCCCCTGATGCCCCATTATGTCTGCCCGGAGTGTAAAAACAGCGAATTTATAACGGACGGCAGCTATGGATCCGGCTTTGACCTGCCTCCGAAAATCTGCCCCAAATGCGGCACCCCGTATACCAGGGACGGCCATAATATTCCTTTTGAAACCTTTTTGGGCTTTGAGGGAGATAAAACGCCGGATATTGACCTGAACTTTTCCGGCGAATACCAAAGCGAATCCCACCGATATACGGAAACCCTTTTCGGTAAGGATCATGTGTTCAAGGCCGGAACGATCGCTACCGTGGCCGATAAGACGGCAATCGGTTTTGTAAAGAAATACCAGGAAGAAAAAGGGATGACCTATCACAAGGCGGAAGAACTCCGTCTGGCCATGGGCTGCACGGGAATCAAGCGCACAACGGGCCAGCATCCCGGCGGCATGGTAGTTGTGCCAAAAGGCCATGAAATTTACGAATTCTGCCCTGTCCAGCACCCTGCGGACGATCAGAACAGCGATAACATCACCACCCATTTTGATTTCCATTCCATTCACGATACCATCTGCAAGCTGGACGAACTGGGGCATGATGTTCCTACCATTTATCACTATCTGGAAGAATATACGGGAATCCCCGTAATGAAGGTTTCCATGAGCGATCCGGAGGTTATGTCCCTGTTCCATTCTACGGAAGCTTTGGGGGTATCCCCGGAAGAGATCGATTCCCAGACGGGCACCTTTACCCTGCCGGAACTGGGAACACCCTTTGTGCGGCAAATGCTTCTGGATTCCCAGCCGAAAACCTTCTCTGATCTTTTGCAGATTTCGGGCCTTTCCCATGGCACGGATGTGTGGCTGGGAAATGCACAGGACCTGATTAAAAATAAAACCTGCACGATTTCGGAAGTTATCGGAACGCGAGACAGTATTATGACCTATCTGCTCCTGAAAGGCCTGGAACCTAAAATGGCCTTTAAGATCATGGAGATTACCCGAAAAGGAAAAGCCCCTGTGCTTTTGACGGATGAGCACAAAGCCGCTATGCGGGAGCACGATGTTCCCGAATGGTATATCAATTCCTGTTTGAAGATCAAATACATGTTCCCGAAAGCTCATGCGGCTGCCTATATGATTTCCGCCCTGCGCCTGGGATGGTATAAGGTGCATCGGCCTGTGGAGTATTACGCGGCGTATTTTTCCGTGCGCGGGGAAGACTTTGACGGCGCTGTGGTCATGAAAGGCAGGGATGCCGTTAAGCGTAAGATGAGCGAGATCGCCATGAAGGGAAAAGAAGCCAGCAAAAAAGAGGAAGATGCTTACACCACCTTCCAGATTGTCAACGAAATGCTTGCAAGAGGCATCCAGATCCTACCGGTGGATATTTACAAATCCCATGCAAAGAAATATTTAGTGGAAAACGGGAAAATTCGTTTGCCCTTTATGTCCCTTTCCGGTGTGGGAGAGGCTGCGGCCAACAGCTTGTATGAAGCGAAATTTGCCGGCCCGTATATCTCTGTGGATGATCTGCAGGGGCGTTCCAAGGTCTCCAAATCTGTGATTGAGACATTGGATGCAGCGGGATCCCTGAAAGATTTGCCTGCCAGCTCTCAAATGACCTTGTTCGGTTAAAGATCGGGGTTGACAGTGTAATTTCAGTATGCTATTATAGTAGCAAGCTAAAGCAAAACCGCACCGGTTTCACGGCGCGGTTTTGTAATGATTAGGAGTATTGCTATGAAAAAATATAACAAAATTACCCCGGAAGGGACAAAGGATCTTCTTTTTGAGGACTGCATGGCCCACAGAAAGGTGGAAGCGATTCTCTCCAAATCCTTTTCCTCCAGAGGGTTTCAGGAAGTGGTAACGCCCGGCATCGAATTTTACGATGTTATGGATCCGGAGGTATCCGGTATCAGCCCGGAAATCATGTATAAAACAATAGACCGTCACGGAAGGCTTGTGGTGCTGCGGCCGGATTCCACCATGCCCATTGCCCGGCTGACGGCCACCCGTCTGCAGAATCTTCCTAAGCCCATCCGGCTTTATTATACCCAGGCTGTATACAGAAGCCATCCCGGGCTTACAGGCCGCAGCGATGAATCCATGGAAACGGGAGTAGAGCTTCTGGGAGCATCCGGCCGCCGGGCGGATCTGGAAGCCATTTTAACGGCGGTGGAATCTCTTTCCAAATGCGTGCCGGATTTCCGTCTGGAGCTGGGGCACGCCGGCTTTTTCCGAGCCATAGCTTCCCAGCTTCCCATTTCTCCGGAAGAAAGGGAACGGATCCGGGAAGTGATCGAATCCAAGAATTACGCGGCCTTAAATTCCATTCTGGATGATCTGGAGCCCTCTCTTCCTGTTACAGCCATGCGCCGGCTTCCCAGGCTTTTCGGCGGGGAAGAGGTGTTTGCCGCGGCGGAACCCCTCTGTGTTACAGAGGAGGCAAAAGAGATGCTGGATTATCTGCGTTCTCTGTATCAGGATTTGGCGGCATTGGGGTTGGGGAGCCGTCTGATGGTGGATCTGAGTCTTGTGCAGCGAAACGATTACTATACAGGCATTGTTTTCAGCGCCTATGCGGAAAACTGGGGAGACGCCATATTGGCGGGAGGCCGCTACGACAATCTTCTTGCCCATTTTGATGCTCCCATGCCGGCTATCGGTTTTTCCGTTTCTGTCACCGCTGTGGCCAAATTGATGCTCAAGCAGGGACGGATTATGCCGGTGGAAGCGCCGGAAGTCCTGGTGTTCGGAGAAGAAGGCTATGAAATGAAAGCGCTGCTTTTTGCCTCCGAATTGGCTGAAAAAGGAAAAACCTGCGAGAATTCCGTTTTTGCTTCCTTGGAGGAAGCAGAGAAATATGCGGCCTTAAGAGGGATCCGCAAAATAGCCCTGGTGGGCGAAGGCGTTTCGTATCAGGATGTCCCCTTTTATTCCGGATCCAGAAACGAAGCGGAAGATGGGAGGAAAACGGTATGAAGCCTTTGCGTATAGCCCTGACAAAAGGGCGGCTGGAAAAGGATACGGTAGAACTGTTTGAAAAAATCGGATACGATTGCTCGGCGGTGCGCAATAAGGGAAGAAAGCTGATTCTTCCTGTTGGAGACCGTATAGAAGTGGTTCTTGCCAAAGCAGCGGACGTGATTACATATGTGGAACACGGTGTCTGCGATATGGGCGTGGTGGGAAAGGATACCATCATGGAAAACGGCAGCCGGTTTTATGAAGTTTTGGATCTGGGGTTTGGAAAATGCCGGTTTGCTCTGGCCGGCCCTAAAGGAAAGAATTTTTATGAAGGCTTTTCCGAAAAGACGGTTGCTTCGAAATATCCCAATGTGACAAGGGCATTTTTTGAGAGCAAGGCCATGGATGTCCGCGTTATCAAAATAGAGGGCTCTGTGGAATTGGCGCCCCTTCTGGGGCTTGCCGATGCCATAGTGGATATTGTAGAAACCGGATCCACCTTAAAAGAAAACGGGCTGGAAGTAAAAGAATTCGTGGCAGATATTTCAGCCCGGCTCATTGTGAACACAGCCAGTATGAAACTGCGCAAACGGGAGATAGAGGAACTTACGGCGCAGATGGAAAGAGCCGCTCAGCCTGAGGGAGGTGCAAATCTATGAATACGGATATGTCTTCTTTTGAAGGAAATCAAACGGTTCAGCCGGTGGAAGAGCCCATTGCGGTATGCGATAAAAAACTGAATAAGGACGAGTATATCCGGGGAATGTACTTCCTTGTTCAAAAGTTCCCACGTATCCGAGTGGCGAAGATTATTTTATATGGTTGTATACTGTTTTTGTTTATCAAAGCTCTATTGAGAATTGTGAAAAAGGAAACACTTCCGGATGGAAGAATTGTATATTACATTGTAGGGACGCAGATTGTCACATCTTGCATTTTCCTATTGATAGGAATTTTGTTTATTTTTATCTGGAAATTTTCTCTCCGCAGGATGTGCAAACTTGGATATGAACAGATGCTGATGGTGGAATCCGGTTCCGCCCCGCGAATCATGTTCTTTTTCCAAGATAGATTGGAGATCCGCAAGGAAAGCGTGTGCATATTGTCTATGGAATATAAGAATCTTCGGAAAATTTATTACCGCAAACCTTTGTATTTGCTGCGGTTTTCCCATATGGTCATGGGAATTTGCCGGGAAGACGGTTTTTCAAAAGGGAGTTTTGAAATCGTGCGGGAAGCAATCCGAAAATGTACAAAACCGGATATGTAACGAAACTTTTTTCGATATGTTAAAGATCAGAGAAGGGCGGGTATAGAAAATGATGCAGACGGTCAAAGGCGGGGCAGATGTATGCCGCGCGTTTATTCGAAAACTCAAGGAACGCATTGGTGAAAATGACCGGAAGGTGGATGCAGCCGTTGCGGAAATCCTTTTAAACGTGAAAAACAACGGGGACGCCGCATTGCGGGAATACGCGGAAAAATTTGACGGTGGTTTCCCGGATCCTTTGGAGCTTTCCAAGGAGGATATGAAGAGAATTTCCTCCTCCTGCGATCCGAAATTGGTGGAATCCCTGAAACGGGCCGCTCAAAATATTCGGGATTTCCATGAGCGGCAGAAGCAGCAGAGCTGGCTGACCACCCAGGAAAACGGAATTATTTTGGGCCAGCGTGTCCGGGGTCTTGCAAAGGTAGGATTATACGTCCCGGGAGGAACGGCTGCCTATCCTTCCTCCGTTCTTATGAACGCCATTCCAGCCAAAATCGCCGGTGTAGGGGAGCTTATCATGGTAACGCCTGCAAAGAATGGTATCCCGAACCCTGCTATTATGGCGGCGGCTGTAGTGGCGGGAGTGGATAGAGTGTTTCTGGTAGGCGGCGCTCATGGTGTAGCCGCTCTGGCCTACGGCACGGAGTCCGTTCCCAAGGTGGATAAAATCGTGGGCCCTGGGAATATCTATGTAGCTACCGCTAAAAAGCAGCTATACGGCACAGTGGATATCGATATGATCGCAGGCCCCAGCGAAATTCTTGTTTTGGCGGATGAGACGGCCAATCCCAAATATCTGGCGGCGGATCTTATGAGCCAGGCGGAGCACGATGTAATGGCGTCCGCCATATTGGTAACAACCTCTGAGAAGCTGGCCCAGGAGACGGAAAAAGAGATTGAAAGACAGATGGAAACATTATCCAGAAAGGATATTATTTCTAAATCTCTGGAACAGTTCGGAACCATCCTCATCTGTGATACTATGGAAGACGCGGTAGAATTTGCCAACGAGCTGGCTCCTGAACACTTGGAAGTCTGTGTAAAAAATCCTATGGAATATATTGGAAAGCTGGATAACGTGGGCTCCCTTTTCCTGGGGAATTACGCTCCCGAGCCCTTGGGGGATTACTATGCCGGGCCTAACCATGTGCTTCCCACCAGCGGAACTGCGCGCTTTTTCTCTCCGCTCTCTGTGGATACCTTTGTGAAAAAGTCCAGCTTCCTGTATTATACAAAGGAAGCGTTGATTCCGGCTGAGGAAGATATTATCCGTTTGGCTGAAGCAGAAGGGCTTACAGCACACGCCAATTCCATTCGTGTTCGAAAAGAGGATCACGAGTAAGGATTTGGCCCAAATACAGTTTTGTCTATAGAAAGGGGAATGGCTTCATGTATCAGCTCAATGAGAAAATCCGGGATTTGGTTCCTTACGATCCTATAGAAGGGAACTATTCCATCCGCCTGGATGCAAACGAATCCTGTCTGCAGCCGCCGGAGGATGTTCGTGTGAGGCTCATGGAAGCTGTTTCCCATGTGGAATGGAACCGGTATCCGGATGCTTCCTGCAAGGAGCTTTGCGAAAGCTTTGGAAAGTTTTATGGGGTGGATCCTTCCCTGGTAACTCCCGGAGACGGATCGGACGAGCTGATTTCCATTCTCTGCAACGCGTTTCTTATGCCGGGAGAAACCCTTGTCACAGCGGAACCGGATTTTTCCATGTATCGATTCTATGCGGCTGTTTCGGGGGCCCGTGTTGCTTTCTATCGGAAAGGGGAAGATTTAACGATTGATCCGGAAGCTTTTATCCGGTTTATAAACGACGAGAAAGCCCGAATGGTGATTTTCTCCAATCCCTGCAATCCAACGGGGCAGGGGCTTTCCCGGGAGCAGGTGCGAAAAATCCTGCGTTCTACAGATGCCCTTGTTGTCCTGGATGAAGCCTATATGGATTTCTGGGATCAAAGCCTTCTTTCCGAGGTGAGCGAATACGATAATCTTTTGATTCTTCGGACCTGTTCCAAAGCCTTGGGTATGGCTTCCATCCGGCTGGGTTTTGCCGTGGCCAATCCCACTCTTACAAGGGCTTTGTGGGCGGTGAAATCTCCCTATAATATCAGTTCTTTTACCCAGGCTCTGGGAGCGGCCGTTCTGCGGGAAAAGGAATGGGCAGGAAAGGCGATTTCGTATATTTTGGAATCCCGAGAAGAATTGTATGCATCCTTAAAGCAGTTGGAGAAACAGAATCCGGAAAAACTGCAATGCTTCAGCACCTGCACCAATTTTGTGTTTCTGAAGGTTCCGGAAGGAAAACGGATCTTTGAAGCCCTTTTGCAAAAGGGAATCGCTATCCGCTTTATGGGAGAATACCTCCGTATTTCAGCGGGTTCAAAAGAAGAAAATAAACAGTTCTTGCAAGCTTTTCAAGACGTGTTATAATAGAAGCAGGAAAGAACCCTTCCGGAATTCTGGTTTGCGGAAGATATCCGGGCGGAAAAGAGAAAGGCAGGAAAATCCATGAGGACAGCAGAGCAGACACGAGTAACAAAAGAGACAGATATAACCCTTTCTCTTTGTCTGGATGGAGGGCCGGTGCATGTCTCCACCGGTATCGGTTTTTTCGATCATATTCTTACGGCTTTTGCGGTGCACGGAGGTTTTGGCCTGCAGGTTAACGTGCAGGGCGATCTCCATGTGGACGGGCACCATACTGTGGAAGATACGGGCATTGTGTTGGGAAAGGCCTTTGCAAAAGCCTTGGGAGATAAAAGCGGAATCGCCCGTTTCGGGAGTTTTTATGTTCCCATGGATGAGACGCTGGCCTTTGCGGCAGTGGATGTAAGCGGAAGACCCTTCCTGGTTTTCAACGGGTCGTTTTCCCAAGAGGTTTGTGGGCAATATGATCTATGTCTCACGGAAGAATTCTTCCGGGCTCTTGCCATGCATGCGGGGATCACTCTGCACATGAAGCTGGAATACGGAGGAAACGGTCACCATGAGGCAGAGGCCCTGTATAAAGCGGCGGGCCATGCTCTTCGGCTGGCGGTGGCGAAGAAAGAGGGGCTTCTTTCCACAAAAGGGGTATTTTAAGAAAAACCTGCATAGAATAGGACGTTGGTTTACGGAGGGAAAGGACGGGTGCTTCTATGATTGTTATACCGGCAATCGATATTATGAACGGATGCTGTGTCCGCCTTGTGCGGGGGGACTACGGCACTGCGTATAAAGTGGCTAAGGATGCGGTTAAGACTGCCCAGGCTTTTGAGAGTGTGGGTGCTCAGTGGCTGCATATGGTGGATCTGAACGGCGCAATTGCAACAGAACCGGTGAACACGGAGCTGATTCTGAATGTGCTGAAAAACTGCAATTTAAAGGTAGAAATCGGCGGAGGAATCCGCACCATGGAGACCATTGACTTCTATTTGGAAAAGGGAGTTTCCCGGGTGATTTTGGGTTCCGCGGCTATCAATAATCCTAAGCTGGTGGAAGAAGCCGTTAAAAAATACGGGGAAAAGATCGCTGTAGGAATCGACGCAAATGAGGGAATGGTCGCTGCTGAAGGATGGACCACCACATCCTCTATCAATTATTTGGAGCTTGGAAAACGGATGGACGCCATCGGGGTGCAGTATATCATTTTTACGGATATTTCCAGAGACGGAACCCTTGGCGGGCCGAATTTTACCATGTTGGATAAACTGAACCATTCTGTTTCCTGCAATGTAATTGCCAGCGGAGGCGTGAGCAGCCTGAAGGATATTATCAATCTGGCAGACCTGGAACTCTATGGAGCGATCTGCGGCAAGGCCATTTATTCAGGCGATTTGAATTTAAGGCAGGCGATTGCCCTTTGCCAGGGAGGAAAGGTTTAAATGGAGATAACGGAACAGACGGCAGCCATGCTGGATACATATTTTGAGAAAGCCCCTCTTCTTCCCGCAATTGTGCAGGAGGAAAGCACAGGGGAGGTCTTGATGTTAGCCTATATGAACCGTGAGTCTTTTCAAAAGACTTTGGAAACAGGCTATACCTGGTTTTGGAGCCGGTCACGGCAGGAGCTTTGGAATAAAGGAGCCACATCGGGGCATTTGCAGAAAGTGATTTCCATATATGGAGACTGCGACCGGGATACGATTCTTATTAAGGTTGTGCAGACGGGAGCTGCGTGCCATACTGGGAGCCACAGCTGCTTTTTTAGAGAAATTAAGAAAGAAGAGGAATAAGGTACTATGAACGACGCAATGAAAAATCTGTATGAAACGGTTCTTTCCCGAAAGGCGGAGAAGCAGGAAGGTTCCTATACCTGTTACCTCTTTGAAAAGGGTTTGGATAAGATCCTGAAGAAGTGCGGAGAAGAGTGCAGCGAAGTAATTATCGCCGCCAAAAATGGGGACAACAAGGAGACTGTGCTGGAAATTTCTGATTTTCTGTATCATTTGATGGTGCTGATGGTAGAGGAAGGTATTTCGCTGGAAGAGGTAGAGGCGGAACTGCAGAAACGCAGTATGAAAACAGGAAATCTGAAAACTTTCCATCAGGTGGATAAGAATTCCTAATATAAGCGCCGGGGTTATCCGGCGTTTTTTATTTAGCAGAACCGCAAAGGAGAATCCATAGGAGAGGATGATAGAATGACAGGTTGGACAGAAATATATGTATCCCCGCAAAGCGAAAAGGCAGAGGAGAAGCGCCGGTATTTGGAGGATAAGGGGATTTCCTGCATGATGAAGACAGAAAGAGGCGGCCAGCCTACTTCGGGGGAAACCCTTGCGTTCCGAAGCAAGTATGCCCAGCCGAATATGGTCTATAAGGTGCTGGTTAAGGACGCTTGTGCCAAAGAGGCGGAAGCATTGCTAAAAACCCTATAAAAAGATTTTGCATGGAGTATTGTTTTATACTGCAAAAAGGAGAGATTAGATATGGATATACAAAATCCGGTTCCCATAACCAATATTGGGGATCCATACGTTTTGAACTATAAGGGCGTGTATTATCTATACGCCACCAGTATGTCAGATGGATACTATTGCTGGAAATCCAATAATCTGTCGGATTGGAGCGCACCTTGGGTATGTTACAAAGCTACGGAAAGAAGCTTTGGAAACAGCTGTTTTTGGGCTCCGGAAGTGTATGAATTCGGCGGTAAATTTTATATGTATTATACGGCTCAGTGGAAAATCTATGAAGAGGAGCAGCTGCGGATCGGCGTGGCGGTTTCGGATACGCCGGAAGGCCCATTCCAGGACGTGTTAGATAGTGCACCTATGTTTGATTTGGGATATGGTGTGTTGGACGCACATATTTTAAAAGACGGTAAAAGCAACTATCTGTATTATTCCAGGGCAGGGGCAAACCATTATGTAAACGGAGCAAAACAGGCGGATATTTATGCGGTTGAATTAGGCGACGACTATATTTCTATTAAAGGAGAACCAAAGTGTATTGCTCAGCCTGAGCAGGAATGGGAACGCAGGCAGCCGGAGAAAAAACAATTCTGGAATGAAGGGCCTTTTGTTGTGAAACACGATGGAAAGTATCATCTTATGTATTCCGCCAATTGTTTTGAATCGATCTATTATGGGATTGGAGCCGCTGTCAGCGACCATCCAATGGAGCCCTTTGAGAAATATGAGAACAACCCTATTTTATGTGCAAACGAGCAGATTTCAGGCCCTGGGCATAACAGTGTGGTGCAGGATCAGGACGGGAATTTATATTGTGTATATCATGCCCATACGGATTATCAGGCCGGCGGCGGTGACAGACAAGTATACATTACGCCTATGCATTTTGAAAACGGCAGGATTGTAGTAAAGCATCCCCAGGTATAATGCAGAAAATGCCTTGAATTTTCCAATGTGCAATGGACGCATTCTGGAGATAAATGGAGAGTGCCCCATTTTGCGGTTTCATACACATTGGATTATAGAAGCGATAGGACGATACCTATGAGTCATTAGGGTGCATTAGGGGTATATGAATCCCTAAAACGATAAAAGCAGGGGGAAAACGCTATGTTTGGATGGGTTGAGATCTATACATCTCTGCACTATGAAAAAGCAGAAGAGAGACGCCGACTGCTGGAAGAAAAAGGTTTTCGCTGTAAGCTGAAGGCTAAAGCAGGCGCCCGTTTTTCGCCTGGGGGAGAAACCAGGCCTGTGGCTTTGTCCCGCGATAGATTCGCGTCATCCCGCACGGTATACAAGCTGTATGTGAAAAAGGAATCCGTGGAGGATGCTTCTGCGTTGCTTCGGGGATGATGCATCGTTTTTAGCCCCTTTGTATCCAGGCGCGGGATTTCATCCCTAGAGCCTGGATGTGCGCAAAAATCCTTTTTATGGATGCCCGGAAGGAAAACTGGGTAGGGGTAGACTGCGTATCGCGTATGTATCACGTATAAAGAAAATAAAAAAGCGTTCTGTGCTCAGCTCAGCACAGAACGCTTTTTTTAAAGAATATAAGAAGGATGCTAGATAGGAAAATTGTGGGGCTTCTTATCCATTGAGCCCTTCAAACTGCATGTTGTAATAGCTGGCATACAGTCCGTTTTTCTCCATAAGTTGGGAATGGTTGCCCCGCTCCACGATCCCGTCATCGCTCAGGACAATGATTTCATCCGCGTTGCGGATGGTGGAAAGACGGTGGGCGATAACAATGGTGGTACGGTCCTTGGCCAGTTCCTCCAAGCTTTCCTGGATATGCCGTTCGCTTTCGTTATCGAGAGCCGAAGTGGCTTCGTCCAGAATTAAAATTGGAGGATCCTTCAGAAAGACCCGGGCAATGGAGATGCGCTGTTTTTGCCCGCCGGAAAGCCTGGCTCCCCGTTCTCCCACATAGGTATCGTATCCGTCCGGCAGCGATTCAATGAAATCATGGATGTTGGCCCGTTTGGCCGCAAGGATGATCTCTTCATCCGTAGCTCCCGGTTTTCCGTAGGCAATATTTTCCCTTATACTTCCCGCAAACATGTATACATCCTGTTGGACAATACCGATGCTGTTCCGCAGACTGCTGAGAGTGATGCTCCGGATGTCTTGTCCATCGATTTCGATGGATCCGCCTGTAACATCATAGAAACGGGGCAAAAGGCTGCAAAGGGTGGTTTTTCCTCCACCCGAGGGCCCTACTAAAGCAACGGTTTTTCCCGGATCAATATGGATGCTGATATGTTCCAGAACACTTTCACTGCTGTTATAGCTGAAACTTACATCCCGGAACAAAATATTGCCTTCCACATGCTTAAGAGGCTTGGCATCGGGGGAATCCGTAATATCCGGCTGCGTATCCAGGACTTCAATGAATCTTTTGAAACCGGAATATCCTTTCTGGAACATCTCGGTAAATTCTACCAGCACTTCAATAGGATTGACAAAAATACCGATATAGAGGGCGTATACGGCCAGATCCGATGGATCCAGGGAACCTTTCGCCACAAAATACCCGCCGGAAACAAGGACGGTCAGATACAGCATGCCTTGAAAAAAGTTGTTGCCGGCGTGAAAAATGCCCATCCGTTTGTAATTTCGTTCTTTGGAATGAAGAAACTCCGTATTGCTGTGGCCGAACTTTTTCCGTTCCAATTCTTCATTGGCGAAAGACTTTACAACGCGGATGCCCGCCAAACTATCCTGCAGGCTGGCGTTCACAGTGGCAATTTTTCTTCGGTTATCCATAAAGACAGCCCGCATTTTTCCGTTCTGCCAAACGCTGAATACCAGCATAATCACTGTCACAGCCGCCAGAATCAAGGTCATGGGAACATTGATATAGAGCAGAAGGACAAAAGAACCCACAATTTTCAATATGGAAATAAATACATTTTCCGGCCCGTGGTGGGCAAGCTCACTGATATCGAAAAGATCGGATACCAGTTTGCTCATCATTTCGCCCGTATTGTTTCGGTCGTAATAGGAAAAGGAAAGGCGTTGATACTGTTCAAAAAGATCTTCGCGCATATTGCTTTCCATCCTGGCGCCCATCACATGCCCCTGATACGTAATATAAAATCTTCCTGCGTATCGAACAAGATACATAAGAAGGAGACCAATGCCGATGAAAGGCAATGCCTGCAGGATTGTTTCCGCGCCCCGCATAAATAGATCCTTGGTCATCCAGCTCAAAATTTGAGGAAAAGCAAGATCGATGGCGCTTACGATCAGAGCGCAGAACATATCCAGAAAAAATACGCCTTTATAGGGTTTATAATATTGAATAAATTTTTTGAATGTGTGCATTATGTGTGGCTTTCTCTTCTTTCTTTACAGAGTTTCCGGCTCTGGATACTCTTCGCCGAAGGTTTCGGCAGTTACTTTAATCATTTTCTGCTCTTCCAGAGGCCGGTCGTTATAATTGCGTTTTGTGGAAACAATAGCGTCGCAAACCTCCATACCGGAGATTACTTTGCCGAAGGACGCATACTGGCCGTCCAGGTGGGGGGCGTCTGCTACCATGAGGAAGAACTGACTTCCAGCGCTATCCGGATGCATAGCTCTGGCCATGGAAAGAACTCCTCTAGTATGCTTCAGATCGTTTGTAAACCCGTTTGAGGAAAATTCGCCGGGAATCGTATATCCGGGACCTCCCATTCCTGTGCCTTGGGGATCACCACCCTGGATCATAAAACCTGGGATTACACGATGAAAGATCGTATCGTCATAAAAGCCTTTATTCACAAGGGAAAGGAAATTTTTTACCGTATTAGGAGCAATTTCCGGATACAACTCCACCTGGATGACACCTCGGTTGGTTTCAATGGTTACAATAGGATTTTTCATGTTTATTTCCTCCTTCACATGGGCGCTTGCATACATCTTTTTTGAAGCTGCGAAAATATAAAATGCGCGCCTAGCGCGCATTTTATTGCCCTATATTTATCAAAATACAGTATAGCATGAAATCAAGGAATAGCCAAGCGGATGCCGGAAGATTTGTTGAAAAACGGTATTTTAGATATAGAAATCAATGACTATATCCATCAGCGGAAATGCATATGCCGCAGATAGGAGGCGGATGGTACATCCCGCATAAGATCTTCAATCGAGACGCCGAAAAGATGCAGAATTTTTATAAGATTTGGAAGAGTAGGATAGGACTTTCCTCTTTCGTAGGATATATAGGTAGATGGGGATATACCCAGAATCTTAGCAACCTGCGTTTGAGAAAGATGAGCGTTTTTACGGCGTATTTTTAGATTAGGTGCAAAATTTTTTAGTGATTCTTCCTTTAACAGCATACTTCTTTCCCCTTTTAAGTTGATACTATTAGTTTACATATTTAATAATAAGAGATTCTTAAGGTATCTGTCAACAGTTTACAATTTTATAGTATAAAGCAACTAATAGTGGAGATGAAGAGGATGCATGGGTTGGGGCAGAAAATTTATATGGCAAGAAAAATCAAAAAGTATTCACAGGCTCAGTTGGCAGAAAAGATAGGAAAAAGCAGGGCCGTTATTAGCGCTTATGAAAACGACTTGAAAACTCCTTCCGGGGAAACGCTGATAGATCTGTCTGTTGTGTTGGATATCTCTCTGGATTATTTGGTAGGTTTTGTGAACCGGCGTTCCATCGTTGTAGAAGGCTTATCTGAGCAGCAGATTGAAACTCTTATACAACTTGTGACAGAATATCGTGAGGGCAAGCGATACCCTGGGTTTACAGCTCATCAAAAGCAAATTCTCAATGATATTATGGGTGAATTTGGAAAGCTTCCCAAAGGGCGGGAATAAAAAGGAACGGCAGGTGAATGAATCTGCCGTTCCTTTTTAAGTTATAGTTATAGTTTCAGTTCGGTTTCTCCCAATTCTTCCGACCACGCAATCAGGCGGATTTTCTCTCCTTTTTTGCGGATATATGCCAGCAGCCTTCCGTTAAGAGTACGCCTTGCCGGTTCCGTATAGGAGGTAAGGTCATCCGGCCCGCCGTTTTCTATTCCCAAAAGAGTGCCGTTGCCGATTACATGCAGAAAAACCATCGGTCCGTATCCGGGAAGGAGGTTGCCATTTTCGTCTGGAGCCAGGATCTCCACCTGGCAAATGGTGTCGTCTTTGGAATTTTCCCATTTTTTCAATTGAAGCATAACCGGTTTTCCCGCTGTGATGAGAGAATCTTCCACGGTTTCGCAGCCGTTTTTGCAAATCGCTTTAACAATTCCTTTTTCAAAGGGGATTTTCCATGTAGCTCTGCCGCAGTCATCATCGGAAAGTTTTTTCTCTCCAAGGCTTGTTCCGTTGAGAAATAGTTGCACCGTTTCGCAGTTGGTGTAGCAGGAAACGGTGATTTCTTCTCCTTCTTCCCAGTTCCAAGAGAAGTTTTCCTCGTAGGATATGCCCGTTCTTCCGGAGGCCAGTTTACAGAAAGAGGCTTCTGTCCAGATAGCTTTCCGTTGATACCAGAGGGGCTTTTCAAAGCAAGCCAGATTTAAAATGCCCGCCTGTGAGATCCGGATTGGCCAGCCCTGGGCTTCACCCAGGAAATCAATGCCTGTCCATAAAAATTGCCCGCATATGTAGTCGTTATTTTTGACATAGAGCCAGGCTTTCGGGTCGGTTGAGTTTTCGCTTCCATAGATCACATGGGGATATTTCTTGTGATCCTCTTCATACAAATGTTCTTTATAGTTATAGCCCACAATATCCAGAGTTTGGGCATACCCGGTCTGGTTGGAAAGTTCCGGGAAAGCCAGCGCTGATGTGACGGGTCTTGTATCGTCGTGGCGCTTAACGATAGCAACCAACTCAGCTGAAAGGGTAGCTAAACGCTGGGCGTTGGGTTTGTTGGGATCATATTGCCTTTCCTGGGAAGGTTTGTTTGCGTCGTTATTTCCCGTCATGCTCTGAAAGAGAGGGTGCACATAGGGATCGTTGGGATAATCGATTTCATTACCGATACTCCACATGATAACGGAAGGATGGTTTCTGTCTCTGAGCACCATTTGGGAAAGATCTCGTTCATGCCATTCGGGAAATGCTTCCGAGTAGCCATAATGGCGGGGAGGGTATACATTGTGCCCCTGCCACCATTTGTTTTTGCAGCCTTCCCATTCGTCAAAGGCTTCGTCCATAACGAGAAAACCCATTTCGTCGCAAAGGGAAAGCAAATTTTCATCAGGAGGATTGTGGCTGGTGCGGATAGCGTTGGCGCCGCACTCTTTAAATTTTTCGAGACGTCTCCTCCAGACTTCTTTGGGGACTGCCGCTCCCAGACAGCCTGCGTCATGGAGGATACACAGCCCCTTTATTTTCAAAGAGCTGCTGTTCAGGAAGAAGCCTTGATCCGTATCGAACCGAATTGTGCGGATCCCGATAGAATAGTCTTCCCGGTCCGTTTCCAGGCCGCTTTTTATAGCGCAGCATATAAGGGTATACAGATAAGGGGACTGAGGGCTCCAAAGCTTTGGGTGTTTTACGCAGATCTCCGCAGTGCCCTCTGCGGGAAGAAGGGAGGAAGAGGCTGCTTCTGCGCCGTTTTCATCCAATAAAGTAAATCGGGCTTGTGCCTCCGGATCCGTAAGCTGCCACTGAATCCGCAGCGCAGCCTGCTTCGTATTCGCTTCTTTTGTAGAAGCAAATACGCTGTACTCCGCAAAATGGCAGGGGTTTTTCACAGTGAGGGTAACATCCCGATATATGCCGCTGCCTGTAAACCAGCGGGAATCCGCCAGATCGTTATGCTCTACCCGGACAGAAAGGACATTTTCGCCGGGAATAACAAAATCTGTAATATCATATGTAAAGGTGCTGTAGCCATATGGCCTTTGCCCCAGATAATTGCTGTTGATCCATACACGGCTGTTTTTGTAAACGCCCCCGAAGGTGACAAATATATGTTTTCCTTTTGTATCCGGACCCAGTTCAAAATGTTTCCGATACCAGCCTGTGCCCCCGGCCAGATACCCTGTGCCGCTGCTGTATTTTTTATCAAACGGAAGGGTTACAGACCAATCATGTGGAAGACAAACCGTTTTCCATGCGGAATCATCATATCCTTTGTAATAGGCTTCATTTTCGTCTCCCAGATAAAATTTCCAGTTTTCATTTAGCAATGTTTGCATACAGATCCTCCTTTTTCTACAGTTTTTATAGTACCTCTTCTTTTTTTAGCAACACCGGATTTATGGAAAAGACACGCCGCTTTAAAAGCAGGGTGTAAAATCAAATCTAAAATATCCATATATTAAAGGGTGGAAGGATGGATAAACCATTTCTTTCAGTATAAAAAGGTTTGAATTCTTTGTCAATGAGGGCGTATGCCCTTTGCAAAGTATGAAAAATGCAGGCGGGGAATGGGGACTCCAAATAGAAAAATGTATTCTCTTTTTATTCTTAGAAGGATATGGTATACTATCTTATAAATAAAGCTTTTTGAAAGAGAATGCAGAACGTAAAACAGAATTTTGTATACAAATGAAAAGGAAGGTATGGAAATGAAATATATCTCCTGGAACGTCAATGGGCTGCGTGCATGCCTGAATAAAGGGTTTGAAGAATTTTTCCACGCTTCACAGGCAGATGTGTTTTGCCTGCAGGAAACGAAAATGCAGCCGGGGCAGGTGGAACTCTCCCTGCCGGGGTATCATCAATACTGGAATTCCGCTATAAAGAAAGGCTATTCAGGGACAGCTGTTTTTTCCAAGCAGGAACCTGTTTCCGTTATGTATGATATAGGGGATGACGCCCATGTGGGGGAAGGGCGGAGTATTACCCTGGAATTTCCCGATCATTATTTGGTGACGGTTTATACTCCCAATGCCCAGAGGGAATTGGCTCGCCTTTCTTACCGCATGGAATGGGAAGATGCGTTTCGCCGGTATCTTAAGGAACTGGACGCTAAAAAGCCCGTGGTTGTATGTGGCGATATGAATGTCGCCCATCAGGAAATAGATCTGAAAAATCCAAAAACCAACCGAGGAAATGCAGGATTCAGCGATGAAGAGCGCGCCAAAATGACAGAGCTGCTTTCCTCGGGGTTTACGGATACGTTCCGATATCTGCATCCGGATACCACGGGCGTTTACAGCTGGTGGAGCTATATGTTCCATGCCAGGGAGAAAAATGCCGGCTGGCGCATCGATTATTTTCTTGTGTCGGATCGAATCGCACCCCTTATTTCTGAAGCGAATATTCGGACAGAGATTATGGGAAGCGACCACTGCCCTGTAGAGTTGGTCTTGAAAGAATGATTCCAGAAAATGCCTGCGGGAATATAGGAAAAGTTTGTATAATAAAAAGGATCTGCAAAGATACACGTATCTTTGCAGATCCTTTTTTCTGTATGTCTGTTTTTTAAAGCCGTACTGTAAAGCTCGATGGCGTATTCTTCTGGGAATCAGGTTTCCGTGTTTTGTTGAATACTGCGGTATTTCTTGGGTGTACATCCAAACTGTTCCCGAAACATCTTAATAAAATAGCTAACGGTATTGAATCCCACACGGTAACAAACCTCTGTCACAGGAAGATCCGTTGCGGCCAAAAGCTTGGCAGCTTTCTTCATTCGATAGGAGAGTATATACTTGGAAGGGGAAACTCCCGTTAGACTTAGAAAAAATTTATAAAAATTGTCTTCCCCCATATAGAGAAGGTCAGCCAGTTCCTTTGTATATATTTTTTGGCCGTAGTTTTGATCAATATAAGAGAGAACTTTTTTTAGACGGTTAATTTTTTCCTGTGTCTGGGTGGAAATAGGGGTATCTGCCACAAGATAAAAGTTTTTTACGGAAAAGAGAATAGAAAAAAGTTCATATACCAAGCTGAGAGCCTGCAGTTCAAATCCTTCTTCTCTTTCTTTGTAAAGGGTATACATGCCCATGAGACAAGAAAGAAGTTCTGCATACCTAGGCGCTTGAGGGGCAATAAGGGGAGTGAGCCGCAATTCCTCATTGAGAAGCTGCTGCAGGGAACGGCATGCTCCCGCATTATTGGCAGGAAGGCTTTGCTCTATAGAAACAAGAAACACAAAGATCTCACAGTTGAATGGAGCAATCGCTTCTCCGTAGTGGATTTCATCCATATTGACCACGGCGATATCCCCTTCCTTAAGAGATGCTTTTTTATCGGCGACTGTAAGGGAGAGTCGACCTTGATATACATAGATAAATTCCAGTTCTTTATGCCAGTTGCAGTAAATGAGTGTGGGCAATTCCCAACTGTTTATATGGTAGACCGTAATAGGCAGCCCAAGATTGTTATGGATTTGTTCATATACAGGTTCCATTTTTAAATCCCCTTTTAAAAATTAAGAATGGAAAGAGAAGGAAAGCCATGTCCTGTCAGCGGGATACGGTTTTCTGCAGACCGGCGGAAAAAACCTTGCGGAGTCTTTGAAATTTTTCTTATTTTGCCTTTCAGCAAGGAAAATTTGAAAGGAAGATTCCGTCAGCCGGCAGTTTCTATAAAAATAAATAAGAATTTGTGTACAAAAAGAAATTCGCATACAAAGAATATACGAAAAACTTATATTTTTTAGAGAAAAACCGAAAGTTTTATAAAAATTACTACAATATAATGATATTAATGTGATTATATCAGTACGTAGTTGTATTTGTAAAGGAGGAAGTTGAATGACAGAGTTTGAAAAAATGAAACAGTCCTGCATGAATGGCTGGAAAACCTGGAATAACGACAGTGTCCTTTCCCATGTGAGGATGCCGGAAGGTGTAGGATTCCGCTTGGGAATTAAGGAGTATAAGCATAACCGCCTGTTGGAAAAAGCACTGATTGGGCAAAAAGATGAAGACGGAATCGTTACACCCTATGCCCATGCGTATGATAACTCGTATACGGATCTGAAAGTGGAATGGCTGGAAAACACGATCCGTGTGACAACAGCTCTGGATGGGGATGACTTGGTCATTTTGGTGAAACCGGAGCAGCAGCCGATGAAATGTTCTTCCTTGATTATATATGGTGAAACGTATTGGAATAAGGGAGGAATTGCTGAGAAAAAAGGTGATATTTTATATCTTAGCAAAGAATCAAACTGTATTCCGGTTTATATGACCAGCCCTCATAACGGAGAGCTGTTTGTGCGAAGCAAAGGCCCTTATTTATCAGCAGATCTGAGCTGCGCTGTAGGTATCAGCACAGGACGCCGGAGATCTCTGGAAGAAATCGAAAAAGTCATTGAGAAGCAGAAGAAAAAATGGATGGACAATAAAGCGAAATACGGGGATCTGGCCGAGGCGTATAATGCCATGCAGACATGCCTTGCCTGGGATACGATCTATAATCCCCAGGAAGATACGCCTATAACCACAGTTAGCCGGATATGGAATGACAATTTCGGAGGGTATGTTCTTTTTTGTTGGGATACATATTTCGCTTCCCTTATGTTGGGGCTTGATAATAAAGAGTTAGCCTATTGCAATGCACTAGCTATAACAAGGACTATTACAGATAAAGGCTTTGTGCCAAACTTTTCCTGCCAAAATAGTTTTAAAAGTTATGATCGTTCACAGCCTCCTGTGGGTTCTATGTGCGCTCTCATGCTTTACAAAAAATATGAAGAAAAGTGGTTTCTAAGAGAAATGTATTCGGATTTATTGCGGTGGAACCAGTGGTTTATCGAGCATCGTGTTACCCAAAACGGCACCTTGGCTTGGGGAAGCGAAGCATACGAGCCAATAACTGGCCATGCTTTAGAGGCAGAGGGGGTTAACGACAGACAAGGCGCAGCTTATGAATCCGGTTTGGATAATTCCCCCATGTATGATAATATTCCTTTTGATAAGGAAAGAAATATCCTGTTTTTAGAAGACGTGGGACTCACCGGCCTGTATATTGAGGATTGCAGGTGCCTTTCCGAAATTGCGGAAATATTGGGGGATCATGCCAAAGCAGAAGAGCTTTCCAAACGTGCGGAAAAAATGGAAGAAGAAATGGAGCATCTTTGGGACGAGAACTTTGGTATGTATCTGAACCGAAGAGTCGATACAGGAAAATTTGAATACCGCATTTCTCCCTTCCATTTCCACGCTCTTTTTAGTAGCAAAGTAGATGATAGCCGGGTTATGAGAATGTTGGATGAACATTTCTATAATCCAAAGGAGTTTTGGGGTGAATACATCCTGCCGTCCATAGCGCGGAACGATCCGGCTTTTCCCGATCAGGAGTATTGGCGGGGCAGAATTTGGGCTCCTATGAACTTTCTTGTGTATCTGGCGTTGGGAAAGCATGGGTGCAGTAAAGCAAAGAAAGACTTGGTGGATAAATCCGTTCATCTTATTATGAAAGAGTGGCTCGAAAAGGGGCATGTGCACGAGAATTATGATCCCGATACCGGTGAAGGTTGCAATTCATCTAGGAGTGACAAATTCTACCACTGGGGAGGCTTGCTTTCTTTTATAGCTTTGATGGAAAATGGGTATTTCGCAGGTTTATAAGTATGCTGAAATTTCTTAGGTTTCAGATACAGCAAAGGATGGATATCCCCAAATTTTGTATAGTCCTTATTCGCGGGAAGCGATAGAAACAGCTTCTTAAAACATTTTTAAAGCCTGATTCGCTAGACGAATTGGGCTTTTTTATATAGATAAAACCACCGGCAGGCTTAAATATAAAAAGGCTTTTTAAATGAAAAAATTATGAGGATTAAATAGTGTAACGGATGTTGAATCTATGTGGGTTTCATGCTATATTACATTCGGATGGAAATACTGGCAGCAGATATGGCTGCCTGTAAGGAGGTAATAGAAAATGGCACTTTCGGCAGAATGGGAATCTCGGATAAAACTCTGGCTGAAAGCTCTGGAGGAATGTATCTATGAACCGAAAGGTTCCATGGATTGGAAAGGTTTTGAAACCAGCGAACATCTGACATTGGAGCAGGCGAAAGCTGAGAATACAGAGGCTTTTCCAGAGGGAAAAAAATGGGGAAGAGAATGGGCTTACGGATGGTTCTTTTCTACCGTGAAGGTTCCGGAAGAGTTATCCGGAAAACGCATTGCAATGGATATTCAGTTAGGCGGAGAAAGCACCCTGTTTGTAGACGGACGTTCTTTTGGCACCCGCCGGGATGACTGGGTGAAAAGCCGCCTTCATTTTATTTGTGATAATGTGCTGACGGATAAGGCCGAAGGAGGAGAAATTTTTTCCGTAGCGGCTGAATGTTATGGGGGACATAATATGCCTCTCAACAGGGGAAGTTCTGCGCCGGGGCCGTTGATTCCAGGCCACGAGCAGGCAATACCGCAGGAAGGTGCCCGCCGTTGTATCGGGAAAAGCACCTGGGGCGTTTGGAACGAGGACGCTTATCAGCTTTATATGGATGTCCGTACCGTATGGGAAAATTTGCATTGCGTAGAGCCCAATACTCTGCGTGCTGCGGATCTGGAAAAGGCCTTGAAGCGCTTTTCCTGCATAGTGGATTTTGAACAGCCTTATGAAGTAAGGCAGGAGAGCTTCCGCAGAGGCAGAGAGGCCCTCCGGCAGGTTCTTGCCTGCAAGAATGGAAGCACTATGCCTATGCTGCATGCTATGGGTCATGCGCATATCGATGTGGCCTGGCTGTGGCCTTTGGACGAAACGGATCGGAAATGCTCCCGTACTTTTGCCGCTCAGTTGAGGCATATGGACGAATATCCCGAATACAAAATGCTTCAAAGTCAGCCGTATTTATACCAGCGGACGAAAGAGCTCTATCCCGAACTTTTTGAGCGCATGAAGAAAAAGGTGCAGGATGGCCAGCTGATCCCCGAAGGAGGTATGTGGGTAGAAGCAGACACCAATATTCCTTCCGGAGAGAGTTTGATCCGCCAGTTCCTCTATGGAAAGGCCTATTTTAAGAAGGAATTTGGTGTGGAAGATGAACTGTTGTGGCTTCCGGACGTATTTGGTTACACGGCGGCACTGCCTCAGATTATGAAAGGCTGCGGTATTCGGTATTTTTCCACACATAAAATTTTCTGGACATATAACGGCGGAGATCCCTTCCCCTATCATTCTTTTATGTGGAAGGGTATTGACGGAACCGAGATCGCATCTTTTATCCATGTGGATTATAATTCCGATACAAATCCGGAAACACTTCATAATTTGTGGAAGAATCGGGCACAGAAAGAAGGACTTCGCAGGTTCCTGCTTCCCTTTGGATATGGAGACGGCGGCGGCGGACCTTCCCGGGATCATATTGAATTCTGCCTCAGAGAGAAGAATCTGGAAGGCGTCCCCCAGGTGAAATTTGATACGCCCAAAAACTTTTTTGATGCTTTGGAGCAGGATGGAGAAGAACGCCCCACCTATGTGGGAGAATTGTATTTCCAAGCTCACAGGGGAACGTATACTTCCCAGGCGGCCATTAAAAAGGGAAACCGTCAAAATGAGACAGGCCTTGGTCTGGCAGAATTCTGGAGCGCAGCGGCAAATGCTTTAAAGGGCGAAAAATATCCGGCGGAAGATTTGGAAAAAACATGGAAGCTTCTGCTTGTAAATCAGTTCCATGATATACTTCCGGGTTCTTCTATCGGAAGAGTATACGAAAGAGCACGAAAAGAGCATGCCCACATTCGGGAAGAATGGGAAAAAATGGCGCAGAATGCCATGTCGGCGCTGACGGAAAAGGACGGCGGACTTACGGTGTTCAACACTCTGCCCTGGGAAAGAAAAGCCCTGGTGCGGATTCCTGAAAACTGGAAGGGCGCTGCCGAAGATGGAACCTCCGTTTCTCTGCAAAAAGAGAGCGACGGCGTATATGCAGAAGTGACGGTTCCTTCCTGCGGCTGGACCACATTGAAGCCAGCGGAAACCTGTGTGGAAAGTGCTGCTGTGAAAGCAGAGAAAACCTTGCTGGAAAACGAGCTTTTGGCCGTATCCATAAATGAATATGGGGAGATTACCGGCATATTGGATAAGGAAACAGGCAGAGATTGGGCCGCCGGCGCCTGCAACAGCCTTAAAATGTATCAGGATATTCCCGGCCATTACGATGCCTGGGATATTGACAGTGTGTATAAGGAAAATCCCGTGGAACTGCGGGAAAAAGCTAATTTCCTTTCCGCTGAATCCGGTGCGCTGTATGGTGCTGTTCAATTCAGCAGACAGATCCACAATTCTGTAATTACCCAGACGATCCTTTTGCGCAGGGGCAGCCGCACCGTAGAATTCCGGACAAAGGTAGATTGGCAGGAGACGCATAAACTTTTGAAAGTGGAATTCCCCGTGCAGGTATATGGGGAAGAGGCTCTCCATGAAATCCAGTTTGGATATGTAAAACGGCCCAATCACGCATCCAGAAAATATGATGCAGATAGGTTTGAAGTATGCAACCATCGCTGGACAGCTTTGGCGGAAGCGCTGAGAGGCTGCGCTGTGCTCAATGACTGCAAGTATGGCGTCAATGTATCCGGTAACACCATTGCTCTGACGCTTCTGAAATCTGCTGCTTTCCCGGATGCCCATGCCGATCAGGGAACCCAGGAGTTTACGTATGCATTCCACTGCTGGAATACGGATTTCGGCCATTGCGATGTGGTTAAAGCCGCCCATGAGCTGAATACACCGGTCCTTTGCGCAGAGGGAAGCGCCGGCAGCCGTTCCCTTTTCAATCTTTCAGAGGGTACGGTTATTCTGGAAAATGTCAAACGCGCGGAGGACGGCAATGGTCTGATCCTGCGTCTGTATGAATCGAAGGGCACTGCATGCTGTGAGACTCTGCATATGGATATTCCTGTGAGCGAGGCTCGGGAGACCAATTATATTGAGCAGGATGAAGGAAAACTGGAGATTGCGGATAACTCACTGGCATTGGAATTTACTCCTTTCCAGGTTCGCACCATTCGGATCCTTCCCCGTTAAGGAGAGTACTCTATGAAAAAAATAGCCAGTTTTTGTGTGAACCACGATCTGTTGACTCCCGGGATCTATCTTTCCCGAATTGACGGGGATGTGGTAACATATGACATTCGTATGGTAAAACCCAATTGCCCTCCCTATCTTCCCAATGGCGCGCTGCATACGCTGGAACATCTTTTTGCCACATATGCAAGAAATTCAGAATATGCAGAGCATGTTATCTATTTTGGACCTATGGGATGCAGGACCGGATTTTACTTTCTTACGTCCGGAATGACGCATGAGCAAGTAATCGAATTGATTCGCGCATGCTTCCGTTGGATGGCTTCCTATGAGGGAGAGATTCCGGGCGCAGCCACTTCGGCGGAATGCGGCAATTATCTGGAGCATGATCTTCCTGAAGCGCGCAGATGGGCAGCTTCTTTTCTGCCGGTAATTGCAGATTGGGGCGAAGAGAATCTTTCCTATCAGGCATGAATTTTGCCTGAGGTGAATATGGGAAGAAAGGACTTTTTGAAGCGAAAGTTTCAAAAAGTCCTTTCTATTTTGCATAAAAAAAGAGAGTTTTATGTCTTGTTATTGCAGTTTTTGGAAGAATTCGCTATACTAAAGGCACTGTTTGCAAATGAGGAGGAGTTTTTGTGAAAAAAGGAAATCCGTTTGCCCTGTTGCCGATTTTGGTTTTTCTGCTTGTCTTTATAGGAAGCGGAATTGTGTTCCGGGATTTTTATACCATGCCGGCGGTTGTGGGCTTTTTGATTGCATTGGTGGTAGCTTTTCTGCAGAACCCCAAGCGTACCTTTTCTCAAAAGTTGGTAGATGTTACCAGACATATGGGTGACGAAAATGTTATGGTTATGTGCCTGGTGTTCATCCTTGCAGGTGCCTTTTCCGGTTCCGTCCAGGCGGCGGGAGGGGTGGACAGCACGGTGAATTTCGGGCTGTCGATTCTTCCTCCTTCTGTAGCGGTAGCGGGCCTATTCGTAATTGGCTGTTTCATTTCTACGGCAATGGGCACATCTGTAGGAACTATCGCGGCGCTTGCGCCCATAGCGGTGGGAATCAGCGAAAAGACAGGGATTACCGGCGCTTTGTGTTTAGGGGCGGTTATTTCCGGCGCCATGTTCGGAGATAATCTTTCCATGATTTCGGATACAACGATTGCCGCTACTCGTACACAAGGCTGCGACATGAAGGATAAATTTAGAGAAAATATTAAAATTGTCCTTCCGGCGGCTGTGATTACTTTGGTTTTGTTCCTCATATTTGCAGGTGGAAGCGATTTCCGTGTAAGTGATGATCTGTCTTACAATCTGTTTGAGATCCTGCCGTATCTGGTAGTTTTAGTAGGCGCTTTGGCAGGTTTAAATGTATTTGTGGTTCTGGTGTTGGGCACGGTGCTGTCCTTAATAGTGGGTGTTTCTACCGGCAATATTCTCTGGAAAGACATTTTTACGGTTATTTTTCAAGGGCCGGATGGAAGCGGCGGAATACAGAGCATGTATGATATTACGGTAATCTCCATTGTAGTAGCCGGTGTTATTGGTCTTGTGAAAGCAAATGGAGGTATCGATTATATTCTGAATGGAATCCGCCGGCATGTGCATACAAAAAAAGGAGCCCAGTTGGGAATTGCGGCTTTAAGCTCCCTGGTAGATGTTTCTACAGCCAACAATACTGTGGCGATTGTAATGGCAGGCCCCATCGCTAAGGATATTTCAGACGAATTTGAAATCTCTCCTCGCCGTACGGCGGCATTATTGGATATTTTTACATCTGTATGGCAGGGGCTGATTCCCTATGGCGCTCAGCTTTTGTATGCCTGCAGTGGCGCGGCCGCATTAGCTTTGACGCCTATAGATTTGTTGCCATATTTGTTCTATCCGGTTCTTATGGGTATCAGTACGGTATTGTTTATTTTGCTGGAGGGCGTTTTCAAAAAGATGAAGTCGAAAACAGAAAGCCCTAATAGCTGATTAGGGAAATGCGTTGGATGCAAAGAAGAATCCAACTGTGTTTTTGTAATGCGTATACTGAGAGAACTTTTCTTAAAAAGATACGGAATTCGGTAAAAAACCGGATTCCGTATCTTTTTGCTAATAAAAAAATAAAAGAAAATACTGGTATGTCTGGTTTTTTCACCCACTACGGTATAGCCTCTTGCAAATGCTGGAGAGGTATAGTATAATGTAACAAGTTGTTACAACTTTGTAACTTTTAAAAAGGGAGATTCAAACTATGCAAAACAAAAAAGAAAGGGTTTCTGCTCTTTTTTCTACGGTTAAGCGATATCTGCTTGCTTTTTCCCGTTTTGTGTATGTAGTGGGGATCCAGTCTGTTCGTATTTTAAAACGTTTTTCCAGAAGACTTTCCCGATTTTTGCGGCCGCTGTTTCGGTTTTTACAAAGACTGTATCGGGCTACATTGGGAAAACAGGTGAGCAAAATACGAAAAGAGTTGCATTCGCTCCGCCATGGCTTTTCTATTGCTTGGGGGAGAATACGCCGTGCCCGCGCGCAGGGCTTTTTACGAACTGCGTGGGAGTCCCTTTTGGTAGCGGGAAGAGGATTGGTGCGGCATAGAAATATTGTGGGGCTGGTGTTTAATATTGCCGCTCCTATAGCAGCTGTTCTGTTTCTGGCACATACCATTCAATATTGGAATAACCTTGAATATGGCCTTGTTTTGAGTTATGGCAACCAGACGGTGGCCACCATACGGGATGAACAGGTATTTGACCAGGCTCTTGAAATGGTGACGGAGCGTATGGTCCACGATACGGCAGAAAATGAAGAAGAGAATTCGGTTTCCCTGACACCTACTTTTTCTCTTAAGATTATGGATACTTCGGCCTATGCGGAAGCTGCGGATGTGTGTGATCTGTTGATTCGGCAGAGCAACGGCATAATCGAAGAGGCAACAGGTCTTTATATGGATGGGGAATTGATGGGGGCAGTCCGCAGCAGCGCAGATTTAAATCATTTGCTGTCCACCATTTTGGAGGAAGCGGTTGGAGAAGATACAGAATGTGAAGCTTCCTTTGTGCAGGATATAGAATTGGTAACGGGTTTGTTTCCTACATCTTCTGTGATTACAGCGGATGAAATGAAAGAAATCCTTACGGAAAATGAACAGGAAAAGGTTTCCTATACCGTAAAAGACGGAGATACGCCCATTACCATTGCAAAAGAGCATGGCCTTACATTGGACGAACTAAATGCGCTCAATGGCGGCAATGTGGAAGATCTGATGTATGCTGGCACAAAATTGACTCTGCAGAGAGAAGTTCCCCGGTTAAGCGTGCAGATTACCAAAACGGAAACCCATAAGGTGGAAATTCCTTATGAAACGATCACGAAAAAAGACAGCACCCAGTACACGGATTATTCCAAGGTTACACAGGAAGGAAAAAATGGTGTAGAGAAACGGGTGGACAAGGTCACATATGTAAATGGTGAGGAAACCAGTCGGGAGACCATATCTTCAACGGTTTTAAAAGAACCCACCGATAAGGTTATTGTTACCGGTACGAAAAAACGGCCTCTTTATACCGGGCCTGGAGAAAGCAGCGGCAAGTTCCAGTGGCCTACTCCATCCCTCAATATTATAACAACATATTATGAATATCGTTGGGGTAGTTTCCATCCGGCTTTGGATATATCGGGCTACAGTGCTTACGGCAAATCTATCGTCGCATCGGATGGAGGTACGGTTGTAGCTTCCGGATGGGGGAATGGCTACGGAAACCGTATTATCATCGATCATGGGAACGGGTATAGAACCCTGTATGCACACTGCAGTGAGCTTTTGGTTTCTGTTGGTACGAAAGTAAGCAAAGGCCAGCTGATAGCCCGCGTTGGAAGCACGGGTAATTCTACCGGCCCGCACCTTCATTTTGAGATTATCCTTAACGGAGTAAAACAAAATCCACTAAATTATGTAAGCGGATAAGAAAAAAGGAAATACGCATAAAAGCGTATTTCCTTTTTTACTGTGAATGCAGCGAGCTTTTTTGTTAGCGAAAATGATGATAAGAAATTATATACAATTACAACAATGCGCCGCAAAAAACGCTTCTGCGTAATTATAACGAAAAAGAATAATATCTTAAGAACGCCTAAAAAATATGTGTAAAATAATTACAAAGTCTTCTCAATTTTTTCTGTCATATTGACATTTTCGGATTGATGTATTATTATCAATTCAGTATCTGATAATTATATGTGTTTATAATAAGGCTGATTATAGCCTGTTTTTTCTTTTTTAACTGATTTGAAAAATTTTCTGTATTCCTCAATTGGAGGGATCTTTATATTGCCGAAAATCAGGCATACTATAAGAGCGAAATAAAGATTGGAGCGTGCCGTTTTGGAGAGATTCAGTATTAACGGTGGTAACCGGCTTGTCGGCGAGGTTACCGTCAGCGGCGCAAAGAATGCCGCGGTTGCTATAATTCCTGCTACGATTTTGTGTGACGATATTTGCGTTATTGAGAATATCCCGAATATTACAGACGTTTCGAATATGCTGCATATATTGAAAGAGATGGGTGCAAGAATTCGGTATGTGGATCGTTCTACGGTAGAAATCGATTCCCGGCCTATCGCTACTTTTGTAGCGCCCTATGAGCTTGTGCGCAGAATGCGTGGTTCTGCCTATCTGATGGGGGCTTTTTTGGGCCGTTTCCATCATGCAGTGGTAGCTATGCCCGGAGGATGTAATTTTGGGGTTCGTCCTATTGATCAGCATTTGAAAGGCTTTTCTGCTTTGGGCGCTTCCTACAGCCTGGAAGGCGGGATGGTAGATGTTTCTGCCCAATCCCTTTGCGGCAACAGTGTGTATCTGGATGTAGTTTCCGTAGGAGCAACGATCAACATTATGCTGGCGGCTGTGAAGGCGGAAGGTACAACTATTATCGAGAATGCGGCCAGAGAGCCCCATATTGTGGATTTGGCTAATTTTCTTAACTCCATGGGAGCTGATATCCGGGGAGCGGGAACGGATGAAATTAAGATCCGTGGATGCAAGCACCTGCATGGTACGGTTTATTCCATTATTCCCGATCAGATTGAAGCTGGCACGTATATGGTTGCTGCGGCGGCTACTTCCGGCGATGTGTTGATTAAAAATGTTATCCCCAAGCATTTGGAATCTATTACCGCAAAGTTGGAGGAAATAGGCGTAGACGTAGAAGAATTTGATGATTCTGTCCGTGTGCGCCGCAGCGGTTCTTTGAGTAAGTGTACAATTAAGACTATGCCCCATCCGGGTTTCCCTACGGACATGCATCCCCAGATGGCAGTTTTGCTATCTATAGCGTCAGGAACCAGTATTATCAACGAAAGCATATTTGATAATCGGTTCCAATATGTGGATGAATTGAGTCGTTTGGGCGCCCATATTTCAGTGGAAGGCCGCCTGGCGGTTATCGAGGGTGTGGATCATCTCACCGGAGCCATTGTAAAGGCTACCGATCTGAGAGCCGGTGTAGCAATGCTGATTGCAGGTCTCTGTGCCAGAGGTGTTACGCAGGTGGAAGAGATTCAGTATATTGAGCGCGGCTATGAAGATATTGTAGGCAAACTTCGCAGCCTTGGAGCGGATATTCGTAGAATTTCCATTCCTGAGGCTTCTGTTCCAAAAGCAATTTGAACTAGCTTATAAGGCAGAAGCAGAGGAAATGTTTTTTAAGACGGATTTGCATTTGAGAATCAAGGGACCGGCGATAGGGTCTGTCGCCGGTCCTTTTTGAATGTGTATACATACGTATTGGAGGGAATATATGGCGCGGTTTTGCCCCCTGTTCAGCGGCAGCAGCGGAAATGCATATTATTTTGGTTCGGCTGAAAGCGGAATCCTAATTGATGCTGGCCGGAGCGCTAAACAACTGACGGCTGCTCTGGAAAATTGCGGGTTAGAAATGAAGGCGGTGCGCGGGATCTTTATAACCCATGAACATAGCGATCATATTTGCGGGCTGCGCGTTCTGGCTTCCAGGCATCATATACCCGTTTATGCTACAGAAGGTACTTTAGGGGCATTGGAAGAAGCGGGATGCCTTACGGATAAATTTTCCGCTGAACCGATTCCGGCGGAAGGAATGGAATGCGCCGGGATGCACATATCTTCTTTTCACACCTCCCACGACAGTGCAGAAAGCGCTGGATTCCGGATAGATATGGGAAATGGACGTGTTGCCGCAGTAGCTACGGACCTGGGATATATGTCTGATGAAGTGCGGGACGCTGTTTCGGGGGCGGATCTTCTGGTTTTGGAATCGAACCATGATGAAGGAATGCTGCGCTCCGGTCCGTATCCGTATCCGTTGAAAAAGCGTATCCTTTCTCAAAGAGGGCATCTCAGCAATATGGCGTGTGCAAGCGAATTGGTTCGTTTGGCAGAGAAAGGTACCACACGCTTTTGGCTGGCGCATCTCAGCCATGAAAATAATACACCGGATCTGGCATACGAGACTTCGCGATGCAGTCTTACTATGGCTGGCTTAAAAGAAGGGCTGGATTATGAACTGAATGTAGCGCCCAGGGAAAATGAGACAGGCCGCTTTATTGTATTTTAAGATAAAGGTTATTATGTGGATAAGGAGTTCCAAATGCTGACGGTTAAAATCTATTGTGTAGGAAAGCTCAAGGAACGGTATTGGCGGGATGCCTGTGCAGAATATGATAAGCGGCTGAATGGATTCTGCCGGTTTTCTATTCAGGAGATTGCAGAAAGCAAGCTGCCGGAAAATCCTTCCCAATCCCAGATTGACAATGCTCTTTCCGAAGAAGGGGAAAAGCTTTTGGCTGCTTCTGCAGGTTCTTGGCGAGCCGCTCTTTGTATCGAAGGAAAGCTCACCGCCTCAGAAGAATTAGCTGGTATGCTGGAAAAAATTCCGTTACGTGGGTATAGTTCTGTGGCCTTTCTTATTGGAAGTTCCTTTGGTCTGAGTGAAAATGTGAAAAAGGCTGCAGATTTCCGGCTTTCCATGAGCCCCATGACCTTTCCTCATCAACTGGCCAGAGTTATGCTTTGCGAGCAGATTTATCGGGCTTTTCAAATCCAAAACAATGGAAAATATCATAAATAGATGAGTGAATATTGGTAACTGCATTACAGGCGGTTTACAGGGATTTATTTATGAAGCGGTGTGATAGGCGCAAGAGCACAATTTCGAAAAAATGTAAACTAATATTGAAACATGATATAATAATCAATTAATATTTAATCTATAAAATAGAGTATTTAGAAATGAATGTGCTGTTTTCCTATAAACGGAGTAAGCCGCTGCTTGTTTTGTGAGGCCTATTTGATATGGGAATATCCTGGATACTCTCATGGATCCAAAGAAACAGGATGGAAGAGATTAAGAAAAATTCTAACTATGTATAGCGGTGTTTTTTATTGCAAGGGTTTGCAAAATTTAAGAAGTGTATAAAATGCAAAAAGCCTCTTTTCCTTTTATCTGGGAAAAGAGGCTTTATTTTACTTCGTAGATAAAATAAAAGAAAAGCCGGATTTCTCCGGCTTTTCATAATAGGTGCCTAGTTAAGGCTTTTGCTTTTAGAATACGCCTTCCGCCAGCATAGCGTCGGCTACCTTAACAAAGCCTGCGATATTAGCGCCGGCCACATAGTTGTTACCGAAGCCGTATTTTTCTGCTGCGTCGGCAGCCTGGTTGAAGATATTGTTCATGATGCCCTTCAGCTTTTCGTCTACTTCCTCGAAGGTCCAGGAGAGACGCATGCTGTTCTGGCTCATTTCCAGAGCAGAGGTAGCTACGCCGCCGGCGTTGCTTGCCTTGCCAGGTGCAAAGAGAACGCCGTTCTTCTGCAGATATTCGGTAGCCTCGATGCTGGTGGGCATGTTGGCGCCTTCTGCTACAGCGATTACGCCGTTTGCAACAAGAGCTTTGGCATCATCCAGAAGAAGTTCATTCTGGGTAGCGCAGGGAAGAGCAATATCGCATTTTACGCTCCATACGCCCTTACCTTCATGGTATTCTGCGTTGGGACGATACTTTTTATATTCGCTGAGACGTGCCCGGTTAACTTCCTTGATTTCCTTTACAGCGTCCAGATCAATTCCTTCGGGATCGTATACCCATCCGGTGGAATCGCTCATGGTAACGGGCTTTGCACCCAGCTGATAAGCTTTTTCAGCGGCATAGATGGCTACGTTGCCTGCTCCGGAGATTACGCAGGTTTTGCCCTTCAAATCATGGCCGTTCCGCTTGAGCATAGCCTCAGTGAAATACAGAAGACCATAACCGGTTGCCTGTGTACGAGCCAAAGAACCGCCGTAGGTGAGGCCTTTGCCGGTGAGAACACCTTCATACTGGTTGCGGATGCGCTTATACTGACCGAAGAGGAAGCCGATTTCCCGAGCACCTACACCGATGTCGCCTGCGGGAACGTCGGTATCTGCACCGATGTGACGGTAGAGTTCCGTCATAAAGCTCTGGCAGAAAGCCATAACTTCACGGTCGGATTTTCCTTTGGGATCAAAATCAGAACCACCCTTGCCGCCGCCGATAGGAAGGCCGGTAAGAGAGTTTTTAAAGATCTGTTCAAAGCCCAGAAATTTGATGATTCCCAGGTTTACGGAAGGATGGAAGCGGAGACCGCCCTTATAGGGGCCGATGGCGGAATTGAACTGTACACGGTAACCGCGGTTTACCTGCACCTTGCCGTTGTCGTCTACCCAAGCAACGCGGAACTTGATCTGCCGTTCCGGCTCCGTGATGCGCTCAAGAATTCCGGCTTTTTCATAAGCAGGATTCTGCTCAATAACAGGTTCCAGGGATTGGAGAACTTCCGTAGCAGCCTGGATGAATTCAGGTTCGCTCGAATTGCGCTGGACCAGTTTTTCCAGCTGTTCGCTAACATAAGACATTGGCCATACCTCCTAATATCGCTTCACCTAAAAATTGTCAACACCTGACTTTACAAGTTTATCATAAAATTATTCTTAAAATAATGTTAATAAGTGAATAATAGAAATATTTTTTGAATTTATTGCAGGATTTTTTTAAAATGTTGCAGCTGATGGTTGTCTCAAAACAGGATTTTTCCTTTCTGAGAAACGATTTTTGTGCATGTTTCTAAAAAGCGGAACAGAATCCGAAAAACGGACCTCAGACGATTGACACATATGGGGAAATATACTAAAATATGAATGGTTATGAAAGCAGACTGTCAAATTAACAAGGAGGTTCTTTTTTCGGGGAGCGGCCTTGTTATTTTTATTTTAGGAGGATATGCATTCATGGCAAAATATACGAAAGAGGACATCCTTCGCATCTTAGAAGAAAACGATGTCAAATTTATCCGGCTGCAGTTCAGCGATATTTTCGGTTCTTTGAAAAATGTGGCCATAACCCGCAGCCAGGCCAAAAAAGCTCTGGATAACGAGTGCATGTTTGATGGATCTTCCATTGAAGGCTTTGTGCGCATTGAAGAATCCGATATGTATCTGCGTCCGGACCTGGATACCTTCTGCATCCTTCCCTGGCATAAAAAGGGAAAGATCGCCCGATTGATCTGCGACGTGTATAAGCCTGACGGAACACCTTTTGAAGGCGATCCCCGCAGCATACTCAGAAGAGTATTGCAGGAAGCCGCCCAGATGGGGTATACATTCAATGTTGGGCCGGAATGCGAATTCTTCCTTTTTAACCGGGATGAACACGGCCATTCCACCACCGTTACATATGATACTGCCGGGTATTTCGATATGGGTCCCTCGGATGTGGGAGAAAGCTGCCGTCGTGATATCTGCCTAATCTTGGAGGAGATGGGCTTTGAAATTGAAGCTTCCCACCATGAATGTGCAGTAGCGCAGCATGAAATTGATTTTAAATACAGCGAAGCGCTTACAGCTGCGGATAATATCCATACCTTTAAAATGGTGGTTAAATCTGCGGCGGATGCCCACGGAGTATGCGCTACCTTTATGCCGAAGCCTCTCTTTGGTGAAGCCGGATCCGGTATGCATACCAATATGAGTTTGTTTAAGGATGGAAAAAATGCTTTCTATGATCCTGAATCGCCAAATGGTCTGAGCCATATAGCGTTGAATTTCATTGCAGGTATCCTGCATCATATTAAGGGAGTGTCCGCTATTACGAATCCCCTTGTAAATTCCTATAAAAGACTGGTACCCGGTTATGAAGCTCCCTGCTATATTGCGTGGACAGTCAGCAACCGCAGCGCATTGATTCGGGTGCCCGCAACTCGGGGGACAGGCACACGAGTGGAACTGCGTTCGCCGGATCCTTCCTGCAACCCGTATCTGGTGTTTGCTGTTTTGCTTGCCGCGGGTTTGGAGGGCATTCGGGAAGACAGAATGCCTCCGGAGGCTGTATCTGCCAATATTTACGATATGTCCGAAAAGGAAAGAGAGGAGCAGAATATAGAAAATCTGCCTTCCACTCTCAATGAAGCGATCCATTATATGAAGCAGGATCCCTTTATCCGGAAAGCTCTGGGCGACCATGTGTTTGAGAAATATGTGGAAGCAAAGAAGCAGGAGTGGCGTGAGTATTCCACAAGAGTTTCCCAGTGGGAAATCGAGCGGTATCTCAATAAATTTTAAGTCTTGCTAAAGGGAAATTCCATTGGCTGCCGTTTTGGCAGTTTGGAGGAAAGTCTATGAAGTTTACAAAAATGCAGGGAATCGGCAACGATTATATTTATGTGAATTGCTTTGAAGAAACCGTTGACGATCCTGCGGCTCTGTCCGTCCGGCTCAGCGACCGTCATTTTGGGATTGGTTCCGATGGATTGATTCTCATTCGCCCCACACCCAACGGAGACGCCATGATGGATCTGTATAATGCAGATGGTTCCCGCGCCATGATGTGCGGAAACGGGATTCGGTGTGTAGGAAAGTATGTTTACGAAAAAGGAATTGCCCGGCGGGATGTTCTGAAAATAGATACATTGAGCGGCGTAAAGACGCTGTATCTTACGGTTCAGAACGAAAAAGTGGCTTCCATTAAGGTTGCTATGGGCACACCGGAATTTTCTCCGGAGAAGATCCCTGTTTCTGGATACACAGAACCGGTTTTGGAAACAGCTGTTGAAGTATGTGGTCAAATCTATGATGTAACCTGTGTTTCGATGGGAAATCCCCACTGTGTGATTTTTGTGGACGATGTTAAACATTTTCCTGTGGAACGCATTGGATCTGCTTTGGAACATTCTCCTATGTTTCCGGAAGGTGTAAATGTAGAATTTATCCGTGTAATGAATTCTGCGGAGTTGGAAATGCGGGTGTGGGAGAGAGGTTCCGGGGAAACTATGGCATGTGGCACGGGAGCCTGTGCTGCTGTAGCGGCTGCAATAGCAACGGGAAAAACCCAAAGAAATGTTACAGTTCACCTTCTGGGAGGGGATCTTTCCATTGAATGGCCCCAGGACGCCGGAGAACTTTTTATGAGTGGACCGGCGGAATTTGTCTTTGAAGGAACGATTTCGGTATAAGGAAGTCGTATAGTTAAAGCGGTTGTTTCAGTTTAACTCTTACTATAAAAAACAGGCGGAAATCAAAATAAGGAAATGGGAGGCTACGGCTATGAAAAAATGTGAGCTTATGTATGAAGGAAAAGCCAAGAAGGTATTCGCAACGGATGATCCGAATTACTGCATCGTAGAGTATAAGGACGACGCCACGGCGTTCAACGGCCTTAAAAAGGGCACCATTACCGGTAAGGGTGTCGTGAATAACAAAATGTCTAACTATATGTTCCAGCTTTTGGAGAAGCATGGCGTTAAGACACATTTTGTGGAAGAACTCAGCGATCGGGAAACTCTGGTGAAAAAAGTAGAGATTGTTCCGCTGGAGGTTATTATCCGCAATAAAGCTGCAGGCAGCATGGCAAAGCGCCTTGGTATGGAAGAAGGTACAGAGCTTAAGACCACTGTGCTGGAATTTTCCTATAAGGATGATTCCTTGGGTGATCCTATGGTCAACGAATATCATATCCTTGCTGCCGGATATGCTACCCGCGAAGATATTGATACGATTGCTTCCATGGCTATGAAGGTTAACGAAGTAATGTGTGAATTCTTCAAGAGCGTAGATGTGGAACTCATTGACTTTAAACTGGAATTCGGCCGCTTTAACGGTGAAATCCTGCTTGCGGATGAGATTTCCCCGGATACTTGCCGGTTCTGGGATATTCATACACATGAAAAGCTGGATAAAGACCGTTTCCGCAGAGATATGGGCGGAGTAGAAGAAGCATATGCTGAAATGATGAAGCGCGTAGGACTTCAGTAAATTGCAGCAGGATGCTTTCTGCCAGGCAACATACAGTCCGGGTTTCCCCGGCTGATAAGGCCGGAGGAGAAGAGATGCAAATATCTTCCCTCCGGTTTCTTGCTTTCCGCAGAATCCAAAGCAAAAAAATCCTGAAATGGTTGAATCCCAAGAATTTAGAGAGAACGGAGACAATATTATGAATAATACCTATGAATCCCCTTTGTCAGCGCGGTATGCCGACGCAGAAATGAAATTTCTGTTTTCCCCTGATAAAAAGTTCAGAACCTGGCGCCGTCTTTGGATCGCCCTTGCGCAGGCGGAAAAAGAGCTTGGTTTGCCTATTAGCCAGGATCAGATTGATGAGATGATAGCCTTTCAGGATGACATCAATTATGAAGTAGCGGAGGCTAGGGAAAAGGTTGTCCGTCACGATGTTATGTCCCATGTATACGCCTTTGGAGAGCAGTGCCCCAAAGCCCGCCCTATTATCCATCTTGGGGCTACATCCTGCTATGTGGGAGATAATACGGATGTAATCGTAATGACGGAAGCGCTCCGTCTGATTCAGAAAAAACTGGTGCTTGTGATTCGAGCCCTTTCCAAATTTGCCATGGAGTATAAGGATCTCCCCACTTTGGCATTTACACATTTTCAGCCTGCTCAGCCCACGACAGTAGGAAAACGTGCTTCTCTCTGGCTTCAGGATCTTCTGATGGATCTGGAAGATGTGGAATATCAGCTTTCCAAGGCAAAGCTGTTAGGCTCTAAAGGTACAACAGGTACCCAGGCAAGTTTCCTGGAGCTGTTTGACGGCGACCATGAAAAAGTCAAAAAGCTGGATCAGCTTATAGCGGAAAAGATGGGATATACGGCTTGCTTCCCGGTTTCTGGTCAGACCTATTCCAGAAAGCTCGACAGCCAGATTCTTTCCATTCTCAGCGGAATCGCCCAGAGCGCAGCGAAATTTTCCAATGACATCCGTCTTTTGCAGCATCTGAAAGAAGTAGAAGAACCTTTTGAGAAAAACCAGATTGGTTCCTCTGCCATGGCCTATAAGAGGAATCCCATGCGTTCCGAAAGAATCGCTTCTCTTGCCCGCTATGTGATTGCAGACAGCCTGAATCCGGCCATCACGGCTGCAACCCAGTGGTTCGAGAGAACGTTGGATGATTCCGCTAATAAACGTATCAGTGTACCGGAAGCCTTCTTGGCGGTGGACGGTATCCTTAACCTGTATCTGAATGTAACGGATGGTCTGGTAGTATATCCGAAGGTTATTGAGCAGCGTCTGCGCAAAGAACTGCCCTTTATGGCTACGGAAAACATTATGATGGATGCAGTAAAGCGCGGTGCGGATCGGCAGCAGCTTCATGAAAGAATCCGGGTGCATTCTATGGCGGCTTCTAAGGTCATTAAAGAAGAAGGCGGCGAAAACGATCTGTTGGCGCGTATTGCCGGAGACCCGATTTTCGGTGTTACACTGGAAGAATTGAATTCTATCGTAAGCCCTGAAAAATATGTGGGCCGTGCCCCACAGCAGACTGAGGAATTTATTTCCGGTGTAGTGGGCCCGGTGTTGGAAAAATATACGGATATCGGAGACGAGAAAGCGGAAATTAATGTATAAGGATCTGCGAAAAAGCAGAATATGTAGTGGAAACCAGAGTCTAGCAGAGAAAGCTATGCTTTTCTTTTGCATATTAAATGAAAGTAGTAGGTGCATTGAAATATGGTAAAAGCAATCGTAGGAGCCTGTTGGGGCGACGAAGGAAAAGGAAAAATTACGGATGCATTGGCCGCCAGTTCCGATATTGTTATTCGTTTTCAGGGCGGCAGCAACGCAGGGCATACAATTGTCAATAATTATGGTAAATTTGCCCTTCATCAGCTTCCTTCCGGTGTTTTTTACGAGCACGTTACCAATATTATTGGAAATGGCGTAGCTTTCAGTGTGGATAATTTCGTAAAAGAAATGCGGTCTCTGGAGGAACGCGGAGTGCCCAAACCGCATATTGTAATCAGCAACAGGGCACAGGTAGTGATGCCGTATCATGTAGCCCAGGATACGTATGAGGAAGCCCGGCTTTCTTCTAAGTCTTTTGGTTCCACAAAATCCGGAATAGCTCCCTTCTATTCCGATAAATTTGCGAAAATCGGTTTCCAGGTAAGCCAGCTTTTTGCCGATGAAGAAGAAATCCGGGAACAGATTCGGCATGTGCTGGGAATAAAAAATGTATTGTTCCGGGAGCTGTATCATCAGCCGGAATTGCAGGAAGATGAAGTGTACGCGAAACTGATGGAATATAAGGAGGCTATCGCCCCTTATGTTGCAGATACGGTAACGCTGCTGCATGAAGCGGTAAAGGAAGGAAAAACGATTCTTCTGGAGGGACAGTTGGGTTCCTTGAAAGATCCGGATTTTGGTATCTATCCCATGGTAACATCCAGTTCCACTTTGGCAGGTTATGGCGCTATAGGAGCCGGAGTTCCTCCTTATGAGATCAAAGAAATTGTAACAGTGGTTAAGGCGTATTCCAGTGCTGTTGGAGCCGGTGAATTTGTCAGTGAAATATTCGGTGAAGAAGCAGATGAACTCCGCCGCCGCGGAGGAGATGGCGGTGAGTACGGAGCAACTACTGGAAGACCCCGCCGTATGGGCTGGTTGGATTTGGTGGCCAGCCGTTATGGCTGCCAGGTGCAAGGGGCTACTACAGTAGCCTTCACTGTATTGGATGCTCTTGGATATCTGGATGAGATTCCTGTCTGCGTGGCATACGAGCTGGATGGAAAACGCATTGACTATTTCCCCACCACCAGTGAATTAAAGAGATGTAAACCGATTCTGGAAGTTTTGCCCGGCTGGAAGTGTGATATCCGCGGAATCCGCAAATATGAGGATTTGCCTGAAAATGCGAGGAAGTATGTAGAGTTTGCAGAAAAAGCGCTGGGGGTTCATATTGGAATGGTTGCCAACGGTCCGGCCCGAGAGGATCTGATTTATCGGCCGTAAAACCATTTCTGTGGTTCTCCCGATAGTCGGGGTTTTTGTTAGGAAAGGAGATCCAGTATGTGTGGAATTGTGGGATACATTGGAGAGGAACAGGCGGCTCCGATTCTCTTAAAGGGATTGGAAAAGCTTGAATACCGGGGATATGACTCGGCAGGAGTTGCTCTCTATAATGATGGCCACCTGCAGGTTGCGAAGGCGAAAGGGCGGCTGCGGGTTCTTAGTGAATTAATAGATGACGGGCATAAAACTCCAGGAACTCTGGGAATTGGGCATACACGGTGGGCAACCCATGGGGCGCCTTCCGATATAAATTCCCATCCCCAGATGAGCTATTCCGGTAAATTTGCGGTTGTGCATAATGGCATCATTGAGAATTACCTTCCTTTGAAGGAACATCTTATGCGCCGTGGAGTCAAATTTGTATCAGAGACGGATACAGAGGTAGTGGCTCAACTGTTGGAATATTATTATAAAGGCGATATTCTGGATGCTGTTATTCAAGTTTTGCGCCGTGTGGAGGGATCTTATGCTCTTGGAGTAATTTGCCAAGATTATCCCGATCAGCTTGTAGCGGTGCGAAAAGACAGCCCGTTGATTGTAGGCGTGGGAAAGGGAGAAAATTATATTGCTTCCGATGTCCCCGCCATTCTGGAAAGAACTAGGGAAATTTACCGGCTCCGGGATCAGGAGATTGCGGTGCTGCGGCGGGATTCTGTTTCTTTTTATAACATAGATAAAGAACCGGTAGAGAAAGAACTTTGCCATGTAGATTGGGATGTTTCAGCGGCAGAAAAAGGCGGTTATGAGCATTTTATGGCCAAGGAAATCATGGAACAGCCCAAGATTTTGCGGGATACCATATCTCCCCGGCTGCAAAACGGACGTATCGTCCTGGATTCCATTTCCCTTACCCGTGAGGATTTGGAAAAGCTTCGCAGCATTTATATTGTAGCCTGCGGCTCTGCCTATCATGTAGGTGTCATAGCCAAATATGTTTTGGAAAAGATCGTTCGTATCCCCGTAGAGGTGGATATTGCATCGGAATTCCGCTATATGGATCCCATGGTGGATGAAAATACATTGGTTTTGGTTATCAGCCAGTCCGGTGAGACGGCGGATACTCTGGCAGCCCTCCGAGAAGCGAAACGGAGAGGAGCCAGAACCTTATCCATTGTTAACGTGGTAGGCAGCTCTATTGCTAACGAATCGGATGACGTAATCTATACATGGGCGGGTCCGGAAATCGCAGTGGCTACTACAAAAGCATATAGCGCGCAGCTTGCCGTCGTATATCTTTTGACTATTTATATGGGAGAATTGTTGGGAAAGATAAACGCTGAGCAATATGGTGCATATATCCGGGATCTGGAAAAATTGCCCGATCTTGTGGAAGAAATTCTTCAGCACAAGGAAAATGTTCAATATCTGGCCTCTCTTTTCTTTAATGTCAAAGATGTGTTTTTCATCGGCCGCAATCTGGATTACGCCATGTCTCTGGAAGGTTCTTTAAAGCTTAAAGAAATCTCCTATATTCATTCTGATGCGTATGCAGCAGGGGAATTAAAGCATGGTACAATCAGCCTTGTGGAAGACGGCACCCTTGTGATTGCTTTGGCCACACAGAAGGCTCTGTTTGAAAAGATGATGAGCAATGTTAAGGAGGTAAAAGCCCGGGGTGCTGTAGTTCTGGGACTTACAACGGAAGGAAACACAAGCATTGAGCAGACGGCAGACCATGTGCTCTATGTTCCGGAAATTTGTGATATTATGCTTCCTTCTCTGGCCGTTGTGCCCTTGCAGCTGTTTGCGTATTATGTATCTTCCATGAAAGGCTGCGATATTGATAAGCCCAGGAATCTGGCAAAATCCGTAACGGTGGAATAAATCAAAGAACAAAGGATGGGAAAACGTTCTATGGCAGAAAATGAAAAAGTTCTTGTGGTGGATTTCGGTGGGCAGTATAATCAGCTGATTGCCCGGCGTGTTCGGGAATGCAATGTGTATTGCGAGATTATTTCTTACCGTGCCGGATTAGATGCAATCCGTGCAGCTAATCCGGTGGGGATTATCCTCACTGGCGGCCCCAACAGTGTATATCTGGAGGATGCCCCCACCATGGATCCCGCTTTGTTTGAAATGGGAATCCCGGTGCTGGGAATCTGCTACGGGAGTCAGCTTATGAGTCATCTGCTGGGCGGTCATGTGTGCCGGGCTCCCGAGCGGGAATATGGTAAAACATTGGTTCACACAAGCTCTCAAAGCCCTATTTTCCAAAACGTGAGCCGCGACACCATTTGCTGGATGAGCCACAACGATTACATCGAGACCCCGGCTCCCGGCTTTATGATTACCGCTTACACCGATAACTGCCCGGTTGCCGCCGCGGAAAACCGTGAAAAGAATCTTTACGCTGTACAGTTTCATCCGGAAGTGCTGCACACCCAGGAGGGAAAGCAGATGCTGCACAACTTTGTCTATAACGTGTGCGGCTGTAAAGGCGACTGGAAAATGGATTCCTTTGTGGAGAGAAGCATTGCCGCCCTGCGTGAAAAGATTGGAGACGGCAAGGTGCTGTGTGCTCTTTCCGGCGGTGTGGATTCCTCGGTGGCAGCGGCTATGCTTTCTAAAGCAGTGGGCAGCCAGCTGACCTGTGTTTTCGTAGACCACGGCCTTCTTCGTAAAAACGAGATGGAGCAAGTATGCGAAATTTTTGGCGGCGACGAATTTGAGATGAATTTTATTTGCGTGGATGCCCGCCAGCGTTATTATGATAAGCTGGCCGGGGTAGAGGAGCCTGAAAAGAAGCGGAAGATCATCGGTGAGGAGTTCATCCGCATCTTTGAAGAGGAAGCCAAGAAGATCGGCCGGGTGGATTTCCTTGTGCAGGGAACCATTTATCCCGACGTGGTAGAAAGCGGTTTGGGCGGTGAGAGTACCGTTATTAAGTCCCATCACAATGTGGGAGGACTGCCGGACTATGTGGATTTCAAGGAAATTGTGGAACCTCTCCGGGATCTGTTTAAGGATGAAGTGCGGCAGGCAGGCCGCGAGCTGGGTCTCCCCGAGTATTTGGTGAGCCGTCAGCCTTTCCCGGGACCTGGTCTTGCGGTGCGTATCATCGGCGAAGTGACTCCGGAAAAGGTAGCTATGGTGCAGGACGCCGACGCGATCTGGCGGGAAGAGATTGCCAAAGCCGGTCTGGAAAGCCAGCTGAGCCAGTACTTTGCCGCGCTGACCAACATGCGCAGTGTGGGTGTTATGGGCGATGAACGTACCTATGACTATGCCATTGCCCTGCGAGCCGTTACCACTGTGGACTTTATGACTGCGGAGTCGGCTGAGATCCCCTGGTCGGTATTGCAGACTGTTACCAGCCGTATTGTCAATGAAGTCAAGCATGTGAACCGTGTGCTCTATGACTGCACCGGAAAGCCCCCTGCTACCATTGAGTGGGAATAAGGCGGAACCCCGTAAAAAGCCAGCATTTATGCGGGTTTGCGGCGTTTGGAGAAGTCTTTTGATAACAATTTGATAACAGCCATACAAGAGCCATTATTCTTGCAGCCCAGTGGTTTATGGGTTGCAGAATGATAAAAGGCGGCTTGTGTGGTAGAAGAAATCCATATTAGAAAGCCCTTAGCTGTGGGTAATTACTCATAGCTAAGGGCGTTTTGTTGTTTTTGTTATTCACATTGTTTTAGTAAGTTTTTTCTGTGCTTCCTCTAAAGTAGCAACAAAAAATATATCTTTACCTTTGTTGCTTTCATAAATGAAGTCTTTAAGCGGTTTGCTTGTATAGTGCGAATAATCGCCATAAATCGCAATGCGTCCGCCGTAATTGACGAATTTTTGCAGAATCTCACCCGCAAGTCCTGTGCTGAGGATAAAGAAATCTTCACTTACAAGATTTTTGGGAATGATGATGTTTTTTGTACCGATATCATATTTTGCAGTCATCAGTAAATCAAGCGCTGCTTGTGAATTTGTAATAACAGGAATATCGCTACTTACTAAAGCACAGACAACGCCGTTTTTTTCAAATTTTGTTAAAGTCATATGCTAAATCCTTTCAATTTAATCGTTTTTAAGTTTGTTTTTGAAAGCGTCAACGAGAGCGTCACTAAGCTCCTGAGAGGTAACTTTCGCCCAAAGCTGCGTGGTATCGTATTTCGGATAGTAGTAACGCCAGTGATCATAATCGTCCTTGCTGATTTCACCGGCAGAGAGCTTGTCCGCCTGCTCTTTCCAAGCATAGAGCATTTGCAGCAGCTCGTAAGCCTCTTTGCCCTTATCCTTGTTGACCTTTAGACAAACTTCTCCGCCTGCTTCGCTGACGGTCAGTCCATAAACATCTTCAAGGGTAAATAAGGTGCGCATGAGACCGATCTGACTGTCAATGTCAGGGACATCAAGAGCCTGTGGGGAAACATCAAGCGCCTGCGCCAGCGCAGCCGTCAAATCCGCCTTTGGTTTGCGGGAGCCGGTTTCATATTGCGCCAAGCGTACATCGGCGCTCCTTTCGGGAAAGCCGACAGCCGTACCAAGATATTTTTGCGTCATACCTCTCAAGTTTCTAAAGGAACGGATTTTTTCACCGATTGCCATCGTACTTCCGTTGTTTCATAAAACACACTATACACTAATAATACTGTAACAAAATAATTTTGACAAATCAATACTTTTATGTGGCGATAAAATCAATAATATGCATTAAAGTTTAACTTCACGCATTAAAATATCAATATCTGGATCGATAAATGAAAATGTGAATATAGCCCAAGACGCAATTTACCAATGTTAAGAAAAAACAAGGCTAAGTTGTTAACCTTAACCTACTGCTGAAATGTACTACTGCTCGCTCCGTTAATGACACAAAAAATGCCTGCTTCTTTTCGGCGAGCGGTATGACGGAATTGCTCTTTAGTCGGATTTTTGCTTTAAAACAGAACTATAATTATCCTGTCAAATAAGGTATAATAAAATTATCTCAAGTGTTTATAGGAGAATTTGGGTGAAAGCCAAAGCGTTTTTAAATCGACACAAAACGAAAAACGTGTTGTTCAGTTTCAAAACTCAATCGGCTATTATTGTATTACCAGCTGAGGCTGAAATACAATTCAAAGGAGAAATCACTATGAACACAGATAAAATTTATGCAGAGGCAATTGCCAAAGAATATGCACCGAAGAATGCTTCAAAGGTTTTAGCTTTGAAAAAGCTGGACAGGAAAGCAAAGAGCAAGGCGAATATTTTCACCTATACCTTTGGTGTTGTTATGGCGCTTGTGCTTGGTCTCGGATTGTGCCTTTCAATGAAAGTAATCGGGGACGGGAGCGGCTTTATGACGGCTGTTGGAGTTGTAATTGGGATTATCGGGATTATCGGCGTTTGCATCAATTATCCTATTTACAAAAAGTTGCTTGCCAACGGAAAACAAAAGTACGCATTTGAAATTATGCAGCTTGCGAAAGAAATCAGTGAAGAAGAATAAGAAAGGACAGAGGGCGGCATATGAATAAATCAGAAAGTAAATATTTCAATACCGCCCTCCTTATGGACGAGGCGCTTATCGCTTTACTTGAAGTAAAAGATTTAGAATATATTACTATAAAAGAAATCTGCCAAAAAGCGGGAGTAAACAGGTCTACATTTTATCTGCACTATGAAACGATTTCAGATTTAGCAAATGAAGCAATGGAAGTTCTGAATGAACGCTTTCAGTCATATTTTGAACAAAAAGCAGAGGATCTGGTTGATCATATAGACGATATGCAATTGAAAGATCTTGTCTTTATCAATAAGGAATATCTGCAACCGTACCTGCAATTTATAAGGGATAATAAAAAGGTTTATCGGGCCGCTTTTAGAAATCCGGATGGTATGCAGACGCATAAAAAATATAAGAATTTCAAAAATTATATTTTGGAACCGATCCTTAAACGATTCAATGTGCCTGATGAAATGCAGAAGTATTATATTGCTTATTACATAGAGGGTATTATAGCAATTGTTAAGGAATGGATAGACAATGATTGCAGGGATTCTATTGAAAGTATTATTGATGTCATAGAAAAGTGTGTTAATCTGCCGCACTTATCAGAGGAAAAATTATATGGAGAGCAAAACAATACTTGAAAGGGCAATCTCAATTCTAAATAAATGGAAAAAAGATTATATTTTTAAAACTATTACGGGTTCGCTCTTTTCATTTGGTTTTACTATATTGTTTGCCTTATATAACGGATATTTAGGGATTTATTTGTTGTCCATATGGCACTCAAGCATTTGCGTGTTTTATATTTTACTTGCAATTATCCGCGGTATAATTTTGTTTGCAGAAAAGAACATCAAAGCAAAATGTGAAAGTGAAAAAATAAAAGGCAGACGAATAGCCTTTCGCTTTAGCTGCGCTATACTTTTATTCTTGAATTTGGCGTTAATTTGTCCTATTTCATTGATGGCGAAATTTGAAAAGCCTGTAAATATGAGCCTTATTCCCGCAATAGCAATGGCGGCGTATACGACTTATAAGATTACAATCGCATCTGTAAATATTCGTAAACAAAGGAACAGAAAACACGGTAATATTCTTATTGCAGAACTGAGAACTATAAACTTTATTGATGCTCTTGTATCAGTCCTTACTCTTCAAAATACATTGATAATGGTGAATAATACAAAATCAAATGATAGCAATATGTTTGTTTTATCAGCTGTAACAAGTGCAGTTGTTTATATCATAATCATGTTTATAACGATTCGTTTGATAACAGTTAGCTTAAAACAACAAAAGATCCATTGAGTATTTTAAAAGATAGATAATAAAATAGTTGTATGTTGTAAAAAAGATATTATATCTTGTTAAAAGTATTCTTTTTTTATATGGCATAAAAGTAAAAATCTCTTTGCTTTAAAAACTAAAATTATAAACAAACCCCCGAATTCCTGATAAACGCAGGGCTTCAGGGGTCTTTTTTTTTGTGAGTAAATGTTTAGTTGAAACAAAATTGTGTACTGTGGTGATTGGGAAAACAATTCAAATAATCAGGCAGTAAACAATATATAATTGTTTATAACATTATGCTTTTTTCTCATTCTCCAAATATCGCTTTGTTATATAATGTGTAATTGCCGAGCGGGAGATTATTCCCACAACTTTGCCGTTATTTACAACAGGCACTTTTTTTATGCCGGATTCACTGAGCAGTCTGCAGGCGTCTTCAAGAGAGGCGCTTTCCTGTATAGTGATAGGTTTGTTATTTCCTATTTCAAGCACGTTCATATCCATTATGGAATTGAGTTTTTCTTCAAATTCAGTATCGGGGTTCCACAGATAATTAATGAATGAAAACGAACTGTCTATTGCCGCAGGCGGGTTTGTATATTGTGTCTTTAAGTACAAATTTCTTTCTCTGAATTTTAGGGTATTTTATCTTGCAGCAGGATACGCAGATAAGAGCAACTACTGAAATTGCAAAGACAGTAAGAAAAGATGCTTTACTGCTCATATGATTCTGCACCTGAATACCTACAAACGGGCCTACCGCCATACCTATTGAAATTGTAAACGCAAATCTGCTTATGCCTTCGGTTATTTTAGTCTTGGGCAGAACATCACTTGCAAGTGTCATAGTTGCAGAGCCGCAAACAGAATATACCGCACCCATATAAAGGCGGATTATGATAAGCACCGCAAAATCGGAAACGCTATGAACGCCGGAAATACAAGGCAGAAAAGCGCCAGAAAAATAATATAAACAACGTAGCGGTTAAAATTGTCAAGCAGATAACCTGCCACGGGTCTGAACAGAATCGTAGCAACAGACATGGCTGTCAGCACGATGCCGACTTTGGAACCGGTAATGCCTATTTCCTGGCAGTAAACAGGGATTATTGGAATTGATGCGTAAAATGCCGCAAGTACCAATAGATTGGTGATAAAAAGCAGAATAAAATTTTTATTCCATATTTTATTGGTATAAACCAATAAACCACCTGCTATGCAGGTGGAGCCAAAAATCTTTAGATAAAAGCAAAAAAAGAAAGCCTCCGTGATATAATGAATGTGGTTTGCCGACCGCACAAAAATATCAAG
>CALWJA010000094.1 GCA_944380875.1 uncultured Clostridia bacterium | reverse complement strand
TATTATTATGCTTTGTTTTTTTATATTATTTACGATTGTTGGATGCAAGGCAAAAGATGATATAAATGTCATTCATAAAAATTCTCAAAATAACGATAGCACTGAACAAAGTGAAACAAAACCAAATGACAGCAGTAACGAACAAAGAGAAATAAAATGGTATGAGATTTCATCTGATGGTCTTGATGAGGAAAAACTTATAGAAAATATAGATGAAGCTACTTTAGAAGACATTGCAGCTTTACTACAAGAATTAACTGATGAAATAGAAGCAAAACAAAGAGAAGATCCTGAGTTCGCTATGAGTGCAGGATGGTTTACATACACACTCGAAAGTGATAAATACAAAAAAGTTATAAATATGGGTAATAAAGCAGCAAAGCCATTATATTTGATAATATACAAAAGTCCTAATCAAGGTTTGTTTGAATATATATGTGCTATGGCTTTAAATGAAATTACAAATTGTAATAATAATGATTGGAAAACATCTAAAGAATTTTTAAATATTTTTAATGAATACATTTTAGAACATCAATAAAATGTTGTTTGTCTGATTAAAACAATAAGTCCTCTGAGTGAAAACCACCCAGAGGACTTATTTTACTTTAATTCTTTTTCGCTGCAATAATTTCTATCAAAACGTCATCGACACCATCGCTGGACTTGCCTTGACTGATGAAGGCATTCTTTAAATTGATAAGATCATTTACAAGGCTGTTGTATTCGAAATCGGTTAAATATAGATGATATTTAGAGCTTCTCATAATAATACATCTGCTGATGTCTTTACTATATGTCATCTGTAAAAAATGATAAAGTATGCGATTTGATTATAGTATTTGAGCAGGGCATAACTCTCAAATTAGAAGCAAGCAATATAGGCAAAACCAAGTCGTCAACCACCTGAAAGGTGAGTGTTCCAAAGTTAATAAAAAAACAGGCTTGCTAACATTCGCTAACAGGATTTTAGCTGAAATTGAAAATGGGTAAAAAACAACAAAGCCTGAAAACCTTGATATTACTAGGTTTTCAGGCTTTGTTGTTGGCACCCCCTGCGAGAATCGAACTCACAACTAACCCTTAGGAGGGGTTTATTATATCCATTTAACTAAGGAGGCATTTGGAAAATCTATAATAATATTAAGTTGTAAACTAACAGATTGTCAATCGCTATTCCTGTAAAGGCGGATATCAAAACATATTCTTAGGAAGCGAACACTTTATCCTGCTGAGCTACGGAGACATTTTTTCTATTTGTTTTCCTCCCTTTGGATAGGAAAACCCCAAAGAAATCTTATTTATTATACGCTATTCTTACACCAAAGTCAACGCCGGAATTGAACCCCTCCTTTTCCATTTACCCCTTTCCTTGACATTTTTGCGCCTTCATGCTAGGGTTAAGAAGATTGACGTATTATATTCTTAAATAAGGTCCGCCATACCTTCTTTCCATAGGCAGAACCTTAAAAATGGAGGAGTTTCTTGTGCATACATCCAGCAAACCGCTTACCTATACCCATACGCGCCATGCCTGCTATATGGGATACGTTACCCAGGCTGTTATTAACAACCTAGCGCCTTTACTTTTTGTTATTTTCCGCAAGCAGTTCGGCTTATCTCTGGAAGAAACCGGCCGCCTCATTCTTATAAATTTCGGCGTGCAGCTGATTGCCGATATTCTGGCCGTCAAGTGTATGGATAAAATCGGGTGGCGAAACGCCGCTATTCTTTCCCATGTTTTCTGCATAGTGGGGCTTGTGTGCCTCTCTGTATTGCCCAACGTGCTTCCTTCCCCCTATTTGGGACTGATCCTTTCTATAGTGATATGTGCCTTGGGTGGCGGGCTTTTGGAGGTATTAGTAAGCCCTATTGTGGAAGCCCTGCCTTCTGAGCACCATGAATCCGCCATGAGCCTTCTCCATTCCTTTTACTGCTGGGGCCAGGTGGCTACCGTTCTTCTTTCCACCCTGTTTCTGTTCCTTTTGGGCGAAAACCTTTGGATGCTCCTTCCTCTTTTTTGGGTACTTGTTCCGTTTCTGAACCTCTTCCGCTTCCGGAAGGTTCCCATGATTACCCCTGCGCCGGATGAAAAAATGATGTCTGTAAAAGAGCTGCTTTCCCGCCGGCTTTTTCTGACAGCTCTGCTCCTGATGCTCTGTTCCGGCGCCTCAGAGCTTACCATGTCCCAATGGTCCTCCCTTTTTGCGGAGCAAGGCCTGCATCTTCCCAAGGTTCTGGGGGATGTAATGGGTCCCTGTCTTTTTGCTGTGTTTATGGGAATCGGCAGAACCCTATACGGTGTATTTGGGCAAAAGATCAATCTCCGCCTTTCCCTCCTTGGCTGCGGCGCTTTATGCACTCTGTGCTATCTCACTACCGTGTTTGCCCCCTGGCCATTCCTCTCTCTTTTCGGATGCGCCTTCTGCGGCTTTTCCGTATCCCTCATGTGGCCAGGCACCTTCAGCCTTTCCGCCGCCGCTTTTCCAAAAGGAGGATCCGCCATGTTCGGTATGCTGGCGGTATTCGGGGATATGGGCGCTTCCCTAGGGCCGTGGATAGCAGGTATTGTTTCGGATATGGCCGAATCCATGCCCCAAGCCTTCCCGGCTTTCCCTTCCGGAGGATCAGCTATGAAATACGGAATTCTTGCAGCCGTTATTTTCCCTATGCTAATGATCGTGGGTGCTCTGTTTTTCCGTTCCTTCCGCAAAGGCTCCTCTTCGGAACACCTGAATACATAGTTTCTCTGCGCGGAATAAAGAAAGGAAAGACGGGCAAAAATTCTTTTCATCTACAGAATAGGACTTTTCATTCCTTTTCTTGAAAGAATCCCTTTTTTATGCGATAATACTATAGTAGGGATTCCTTTACTGGCAATTCAGTGTTTTTGCTGCCGCTTTCATGGGAAATACGTGGTTTTCCATGAGGTTATTTTTATAAAAGGATATACCCACAAAAAATACATAGCCTTAAATAGATAAAAAGAAATACAGGAAGGAGGGATCGTATGCCAAATCAGACGGAGTCAGGCGAAATGCTGCAGGCAGAAAAAGTAACCCGGCAACATCAGGGAACACCTGCTCAGGCTTCCGGCGGAGACGGAGCCGATAAAGGGGAGGGGCGCCGCAGACGTCCCAGAAGGCGCGGCCATACAGGCAGCCAGGGAAACCTGCCTCAGCAGGTAAAAGAAGTTTCTTTTCAGGAATATTCTTCCGCTCAAAACACAAACCGCGGCGAAAAGAACCGGCAGGGCACAGCTCAATCCGCCCCTTTGAATTCTCAGGGTTCCCGTGGACGCGGCCAGAAACAGCCCCGGCAGCCCCGAAATCAGCAGGAGGGGCATGAAATGAGGGAAAACCGGAATATCCGGGAAGCACGCAGGCCGGAGGGGAAAAATCAGGAAACTTCCCGCTATCTGCCCGACTGGGGGACTCCCCCGGAGCCAAACTCCCAAAATCAGCCCAGAAAAAAACCGGTGGATCAGCCGCTTTCCGGCCGTTCTTTTACCCGGCGCGGTTAATGGTTAATACCTGAATACGGCTTCACATACAAGTCTTTTGTTAAAACGCCGGGTTCCCGGCGGGGACAGGTCTATGAAACAAAATATAGAACAAAATTCCTCCGGGCGGGCAGAAGCCGCGTTTTCGGAGGATTCTGCAAAATCAAAACAGAAAACCGTCCTCTCAAAGGGGAGCCTTTATGAGGCGGGGCAGGCGGCCCTCTTAAGCTGCTTGCCCCGTCCTCTTCTTTCCTGGTATGATACCGTGAAAAGGGATCTCCCCTGGAGGGAAAATACAGACCCTTACCGTGTATGGGTCTCGGAAATTATGCTGCAGCAGACACGGGTGGAGGCTGTTAAGGAAGGCTATGTCCGTTTTATGCAGGCCCTTCCCGATCTGAAAAGTCTTGCCCAGGCTCCGGAAGAACTCCTTATGAAACTTTGGGAAGGCATGGGATACTACAGCCGGGCGCGAAATCTGCAGAAAGCGGCCAAACTGGCTCTGGAAACCTGGGGCGAACTCCCCGGTTCCGTGGAAAAGCTCCGTTCCCTGCCGGGAATAGGGGAGTATACGGCCGGCGCTGTGGCCTCCATTGCCTTCGGCATTTCCGCCCCCGCTGTGGACGGAAATGTGCTCCGTGTCCTTTCCCGGGTGTTGAATTTTCCAGGGGATATAACAAGCCCCTCTGTAAAGAAGGAAGCCGGGGCGCTGCTTTCTCCCATTATACCTCAGGAGAGGCCAGGAGACTTTACCCAAGCTCTCATGGAGCTGGGGGCCCTTATCTGTGTTCCCGGCTCTCCTCGGTGCGATAGCTGCCCCATATCCCGGTTCTGCGAGGGCTTTAAGGCCGGCACCGCCTCCCGGCTTCCCGCAAAGAAAGAAAAAAAGGCTCGAAAAAAAGAAGAAAGGACTGTTTTTCTTCTTCTGGATGAAACCGGCTATCTTGCCCTGGAACGCCGTCCCCAAAAAGGGCTTTTAGCGGGAATGTGGCAGCTTCCCAACGTGGAAGGCTTTTTCTCCCCGGAAGAAGGGGAGAGGTTTTGGGCCAAAAAAGGGTTCTCCGTTCTGCGCTCTGCTGCCTTGCCCCGAGCCGTCCATGTATTCAGCCACATAGAATGGCATATGCAAGGCATGGCTTTGTTCCTAAAAGGGATCGAGCCGCAGAAAGGAAAGACGGAGGATCCCTCCCGGGATAGGGGCGGTATACAGCCGCTGGTTTGGGCTTCTCTGAAAGACCTTCAAAAGGAAAAAGCGCTTCCTTCCGCTTTCCGTGTGTATCGCAGCGCCTTTGAACGGATCGCCGCCGGGGAGGATCCTACAGAGGAATCCTGCCAGCTTACTTTTCCCGTATAAAAAGGGGAGGCTTCTTTTCAGAAGCTTCCCCTTTTTCTCTGTATTTTCTTTGTTGACATCCTCCTTTTTTCCTGCTATTCTCAGAGAAGATAGGGCAAAGGCCCCCAAAAGAGGAAACCATATGCACCGCAGAACCTCTTTCACATGCCTTTTGCCTAAAATTACGGAAATATGAAAAAGCCGTGAACCGCAAAAAGGGGATTTGAAACTTTCCCTGGGTTCCGGAAAGGAGCATGTGTATGGGATTTCCAGAAAATTTTATCTGGGGAGCGGCTACCGCTTCCTACCAGATCGAAGGAGCCGCTTATGAAGACGGAAAAGGCCTATCCATCTGGGATGTATTCTGCAAGCGGCCCGGCGCCGTTTTTGAAGGCCATTCCGGCGACGTGGCCTGTGACCACTATCACCGTTTCCGGGAAGATGTAGCTCTTATGAAGGAGCTGGGCATAAAAGCCTACCGGCTTTCTATCAGCTGGCCCCGGGTTCTGCCAGAGGGGACGGGTGCGATCAACGAAAAAGGTATGCGCTTTTATGAAGAACTGGCAGACGAACTTCTAAAAGCGGGCATTACCCCCTATGTAACCCTTTTCCATTGGGATTACCCCTATGCCCTCTATAAAAGAGGCGGGTGGCTCAATCCGGAAAGCCCCCTGTGGTTTGAGGAATATGTCCGAAAAATAGCCGGGCGCCTGGGCGGCAAAATCCGCCATTTCTTTACCTTCAATGAACCCCAGTGCTTTATTGGGCTTGGCTTCAACGGAAAAGAACACGCTCCCAATCTGAGCTGTTCCAACCAGGATCTGCTGCAAATGGCCCATAATGTGCTTTTGGCTCACGGCCGTGCCGTAAAAGCCCTGCGGGAGGTTATCCCCGGCTGCCTGGTGGGTTATGCCCCTACGGGAACCAGTTACTATCCCGCCACCGAAAAGCCCGAAGATATAGAGGCAGCCCGCAAGGCGATCTTCTCCCCTGATCGGGATAACTGGCCCTTCGGCATCGCCTGGTGGAGCGATCCCGTTCTCCTCGGCCGGTATCCGGAGGAGGGAATCCGTTCCATGGGAGAGGATATGCCCTCAGTGGCCCCCGGCGATCTGGAGCTTATTTCCCAGCCTTTGGATTTTTACGGGCAGAATATTTATAATTCCCGGCCTGTGGAAAGCGACGGGAAAGGCGGATTCCGGGTAGTTCCCTTTCCCGCAGGGTATCCCAGAACCTGTATCGACTGGCCTGTCACTCCTGAAAGTCTCTATTGGCTGCCCAAGTTCCTCTATGAACGGTATAAAACACCCATTGTCATTACGGAAAACGGCATGTCCTGCCACGATGTGGTTTCTCTGGACGGCAAGGTCCACGACCCCAACCGGATTGATTTTATCCATCGGTATCTGCGGTATCTCCGCCGGGCGGTGGAAGATGGCGTGGATGTGAGAGGCTATTTCCACTGGAGCTTTATGGATAATTTTGAATGGTGCCGCGGCTATGACGAGCGTTTCGGCCTTGTGCATGTGGATTACACCACTCAAAAGCGTACTCCTAAGGACAGCTTCTACGATTACCGGGAAATTATCCGCTCAAACGGCGAAACCCTCTGAATTTGGGATGATCGGATCCCTTTATAGCAGATCCCCATATAAAAGGATAAAACCTTATCTGCATTATGCAGTATAATTTCCCCGCTTGGGAAAGACGCAGGGCAGGGGGCGGCTTAAGGCCGCTCCCTGCCGTTTTTATAAGCGCCTGAGCAGCATTTCTTTTTTATGTCTATATACTCCCGTTTCTTTTTCTGTATTTCCTGCTTTTTCCGTTTTTCCTCTTTCTCTCCCAGAACCCATATGCTATACTGATTTCGGAAAACGTTCTCCGGTATCCGGGTTTTTGGGCGGATACCGGAGAAAAACGGTATATTTCGATTACCGAACAGGAAAGAGGAGTTTGTAAATGAAAACAGAAGAACAGATCCGGGAAAATGAACGGATCCTCCGGATGCTGAAACGCCCGGAAGGCCCGGTGGACGTAGTGCTGGATACGGACACCTATAACGAAATCGACGACCAGTATGCTTTGGCGTTTCTCATCAAATCCGCCCCAAGGCTCCGTCTTGTGGGAATCCATGCCGCGCCTTTCTACGCGCCGGAATTCAATCACAAATCGGAAAATCCCCGGGACGGCATGGAAAAGAGCTATGAAGAGATCCTCCATGTGCTGCAATTGATGGGCAGGGAAGATCTTGCCCCTCTGGCCCGGAAAGGCTCGCAGGAATATCTCCATTCGGAGACGGAACCGGTGGATTCTCCCGCCGCACGCCGTCTTGTGGAGCTGGCCATGGAGCATTCTCCGGAAAATCCTCTCTATGTGCTGGCTATCGGCGCCATTACCAACGTTGCCTCTGCTCTCCTTATGGAACCGGAGATCAAAAACCGTATGGTGCTGGTATGGCTGGGTGGGAACGCGTATTCCTGGCCGGATAATAAGGAATTCAACCTGTTTCAGGATGTAGCCGGCGCCCGGGTGGTTTTCGGCTGCGGCGTTCCGCTGGTGCAGCTTCCCTGTTTGGGAGTGGTTTCTGCCTTCACCACTACCGGCCCTGAGCTGGAACATTGGCTCCGGGGAAAAAATGCCCTTTGCGACTATCTTGTAGATATTACCATCCGGGAGGCGGAGGAATACCATATGGGCGCCTGCTGGAGCCGGGCCATATGGGATGTGACCGCCGTAGGATGGCTTCTGGGGGAAAACTATATGCAGGACCGCCTCACCCACAGTCCCATCCCGGAATACGATCATCGCTACAGCTTCAGCGAAGACCGTCATTTGATCCGATGCGTGTATTCCATCAATCGGGACGCCCTCTTCCATAGGCTTTTTACCACCCTGGCGGAAGGCTGAAAGACAGAAGGCGGAAAACTATTTTCCCCGAAACCCCAGCGAAATCCAAAAATAAAATACCCCTTTCTCCCTCCGTATGCGGGAGAGAAAGGGCTCCATGGAAAAAGCAGGATGGGATACGATTCCTAATCCTGCTTTTTCTTATGCATTCATAGAAAGAGGAAAAGACCCCAAAAAAAGAAAAGGAAAAGATGGAAAAAGTCTAAGAAAGCCGCTCTCTCTTTTTTTGAAACCGTGCTATACTAGGGGCATATGGAAGGTTTTCCAAAAGGGAAGCCTGTATAGAAGGAGTGAGTGTATTGAAACTGATGAACGATTACAGTTGGATCCGGGGCGTGTGCTATGGATGGAACCGGCCGGGAGGGGGCAAAACCCTGGAAGATAACCGCCGGGAACTTGGATATGCCAAGCGCCTGCAAATTAACAGCACCCGCATCTGGCTCTCCTATCAGGCCTATTGGGAGGATCCAGAGGGGTATTGCCAGCGCCTGCGGGACTATGTGCGCATGGCATGGGAGGACTACGGAATCAGCACTATGCCGATCCTTTGGAACGGAAACGGCATTGACCCTTCCATTCTGGAGCCGGAATACTGGTCTTCAAAAGGGGATGCTTACAACACTGCCATTGTGGAGGCTCTTCGAGGAGAACCGGGCCTTATTATGTGGGATGTTATGAACGAGCCCTCCTGCAACGAATATCTCCGGGGCGAAAAGGATGCCGAAACAAAGGCGTATAAAACAGAGAAAATGTGGAATTTCGTCCGCCATTTCTGCCAGCTGACCAAAAAGCTGGATGGGGATAATCCCATAACGGTAGGGCATACTTTTGCCCAGGATGTGGAACCTACCATAGACTGCGTGGATGTGATCAGTTTCCACGATTATCTGGAAACCCGGCAGAGAATCACGGCAACCTATGAAAAGATCGTGGAACTGGCCGAAAAATACCGGAAACCCTACATCAACTCCGAGCTCTGTTGTCTCTGCCGTTCCAACCCCTATGATCTGGCTCTGGAGATCTGCAACGATTATAAGGCCGGCTGGTATGTATTTGAACTGATGGTAGAGGGCTATTGGAGCGACGTCCACGGTATCGTGTATCCCGATGGCACTGTCCGGGATCCGGCCATCGTTTCCGCCCTTTTCGGTTTTTACCGGAACCGGAACCTATCCACTATGGTAAAGCCCAACCCCAATAAGGAAGGCCATGTGTATCTGGCTATAAAAGCCATGGAGGAAGCTTTGGAAGAAAAACATGTGCTGTTCAAGGGGGAAAGGAGCAGCACGGATAAAATCTTGGAGGCCTGCGAATACTGCGCCAATATTCTGGAATGCAGCGAAATGGTTCCCATGTATGAGCCGCCTACGGCTAAAATCAACGCATTGCGCGCTATGGAGCACCCGGATGTGGTAGAATGCCGCAAACTGGGCTACGCTCTTGTAGAAGCTTTAAAAAAGAACTGTCAAATCCTTTAAAAGCTATCGAAACCTATTTTAAATTGCTTTCTCTCTTTGCGGGGACGGCTCTGTTGATGGAGAGCCGCCTCCGCTTTTTTGTCTTTTTTCCGTTTCCTTTTCCGCGCCTTCTTTTCTTGACTTCCATCCGGGAAAAGGGTATAGTGGGAATAGAATTCCCACCGGGAGAATTTCGGTTTTCCCCGGGAGGATCGAGTTTTTGCGGAACAACCTCGGCGTATATTTGTATATTTTTTAAGCTTCAAGCTTTAATAATGAGGAGATGCTGTTATGAAGGAATTTATGGGGGAAGATTTTCTGCTTTCCACCGAAACGGCGAAAAAACTGTATCATGGATTCGCGGAAAACATGCCTATTGTGGATTATCATTGCCACATCAGCCCGGCAGAAATTGCAGAAAACCGCGTTTTTGAGAATATTACCCAAGCCTGGCTGGGTGGAGATCATTATAAATGGAGGCTCATGCGTTCCAATGGAGTGGACGAGCGCTTCATCACCGGAGACGCTTCCGACAGGGAAAAATTCCAGGCCTTTGCGGAGCTTATGCCCAAAGCCATCGGAAACCCCATGTATCACTGGTGCCACCTGGAGCTCAAGCGGTATTTTGGCTGTGAAAAGACCCTTTCCGGGGAAACGGCGGAAGAAATCTGGAATTTCTGCAATGAAAAGCTGAAAAACCTCCCTGTCCGGGAAATTATCCGGCGTTCCCATGTGGATGTTATCGTCACCACCGACGACCCGGTGGATTCCTTATCCTATCATAAACAGCTTAAAGAGGATCCCTCCTTTGCTACAAAAGTTCTTCCCGCCTTCCGCCCGGATAAAGCCGTCAACATCGAAAAGGACGGATTCCCGGAGTATATGGCCGCATTGGAAAAGGCGGCCGGGCTTTCCATTGATTCCATGGAAAACCTTTATAAAGCCCTGTCCTCCCGGATGGATCATTTTGCGGCCATGGGCTGCCGCGCCAGCGACCACGGCATAAACGAAGTGGCCTTTGCGCCTGCCTCGGAGGAGGAACTGGACGCTATCCTGCGCAAACGTTTGCAGGGCGGCTCCCTTTCCCAGGACGAGGAGCGGAAATATTCTTCCGCCGTTCTTCTGTTCCTTGGTCGGGAATACGCCCGGCGGGGCTGGGTCATGGAGATCCACTACGGCACAAGCCGCAACACCAACAGCCGGATGTTCCAAAAGCTGGGCCCGGATACGGGCTTTGACTGTATCCGCAGCGGGGACTGCGCTTCCGGCTTGCTTTCCTTCTTGGATACCCTGGAAGGAGAGGGGAAGCTGCCCAAAACCATCCTGTTCTCCTTAAACCCCAACGACAACGCTATGCTGGGCTCTGTCATCGGCTGTTTCCAGGGCACGGAAGCGGCAGGAAAGATTCAGCACGGGGCCGCCTGGTGGTTTAACGATTCCAAGACCGGTATGACGGAACAGCTTACCAACCTGGCCAACCTTTCCCTTTTGGGAAATTTTGTGGGAATGCTTACCGATTCCCGCAGTTTTCTCTCCTATACGCGCCATGAATATTTCCGCCGGATTCTCTGCGAGCTTCTGGGCTCCTGGGTGGAAAACGGGGAATACCCCGCAGACTGGAAAGCTCTGCAAGAGCTCACGGAAAATATCTGCTACAAAAACGCCATTCACTATTTTGGATATTAAAGCAGCATAAGGGAATCTCCCAAGAGGCTTCCCCGTTGCCTTATGGATATAACCATGAGGCAGAAATATACACTGTATTTCCTGGAGGAGGAGTTAAAATGACAGAAAAAAGACCGCAGAAGAGCGCCCCGGAGCGGGCTCTCTGGGCGCAGCTGGACGCCCTGGAAATGGGATCCGGCTGGGACGAAGAAGATATTCTCAAACCCCAGATCCTGGTAGAGGATGTGTTTGGGGACAGCCACCCGGGCAGCGTCCATTTGAATAAACTTACTGAGCAGGTAAAATACGGCATCTTTGAAAAAGGCGGTTTCCCCGCCCAATACCATGCCACCGATATCTGCGATGGCTGCGCCCAGGGGCACGCGGGCATGAACATGATTCTGGCTTCCCGGGAAGCCATCTGCGATATGGTGGAGGTGCACGCTTCCGTTCTCCCCTGGGACGGCATGGTGCTGTCTTCCTCCTGCGATAAATCCATTCCCGCTCATCTGAAAGCCGCCGCAAGAATGGATATCCCCACGATTTTTGTTCCCGGGGGAAGCATGCGTCCGGGCCCCAATATGACCACATCCCTTGTTGCAGGAGACATTTCCCTGCGGGAGAAGCGGGAAGGGGAGATTTCTCGGGAAGAAGTTATGGATTATAAGCTGACAGGATGCCCCTCCGTGGGCGCATGCACCTTCCTGGGAACGGCCAGCACCATGCAGTGCATGTCGGAAGCTCTGGGATTGGCATTGCCCGGATCGGCTCTTTGCCCCGCTACCATGCGGGATATTCTGGGATTTGCCCGCAAAGCGGGACGCCAGATTATGAAGCTGGTGGAAATGGGGATAACCCCCTCGAAAATTCTTACAAAGGAAGCCTTTGAAAACGCCATCATTGTCCACAGCGCCATCGGCGGATCCACCAACGCGGCCATCCATCTTCCTTCCATCGCAAGGGAACTGGGTATCCGCATTACCCCGGAACTTTTTGACGAAATCAATCACAAGATCCCCCATATCGGCAACATCCATCCCAGCGGAGACCACCTGACGGAATCCTTCTGGTTCGCAGGCGGTATTCCCATGGTGCAGAAGCTCCTGAAGCCCTGGCTCCATCTGGATGTTATGACCGTTACCGGGAAGACCTTGGGCGAAAACCTGGAGGACATCGAGCGGGATGGTTTCTTCCGCCGCTATATCGGCTATCTGCATAACTATGGGCTCAAGAGGGAAGATGTGATCTTTACCCCCGAAACGGCAAAGGAGACCGGATCCGTGGCCATCCTTCGGGGAAATATCGCTCCTGACGGCGCCATTCTCAAATACTCCGCCTGCGCGGAAGAGATGCGGGAGCACACCGGGCCCGCCCGTGTGTTTAACTGCGAGGAGGACGCCTACTCCGCCGTTGTAAAAAAGCAGATCCGCCCGGGAGACATTATCATCATTCGCTATGAAGGTCCCCGTGGAAGTGGTATGCCCGAAATGCTCATGACTACGGAAGCCATTGTCTGCGACAAAGACTTGAACGGCAGCGTTTCCCTGGTTACGGACGGGCGCTTTTCCGGCGCCACCCGAGGCGCGGCTATCGGCCATGTCTCCCCGGAAGCCGCATCCGGCGGCCCCCTGGCCTTTGTCCATGAAGGAGATATCCTTTCCTACAGCGTGAAAAACCGCACCCTGAATCTGGTGGGAGCAGACGGCAAAACATTCTCCCCGGAAGAAGGCGCAAAGCTTCTGGAAGAACGCCGGAAACAGGAAAAAATCGTTCCCCGTCCACCCAGAAAAGGGCTTTATCGCCGCTATACAGAATCCGCTCTTTCCGCCATGGAAGGCGCCGGATATTAAATATGGAATCTTGAATAGTAAAAGGTCCCGGAGAATATTCTCCGGGACCTTTTGTTTTTTTGCTCTATCACAGAAGGCTTTTTCAGCCTATAGGATCCTCCGCCGCCTCTTCGGCAGGGGCAAAGGGATCTTCCGCCGCTTCCCCTTCTTCTTCGTTCTTATATCCCATGGCGGCCGGTTCGGAGGAAATAACCGCTTCGGCCCCTGCGGATGGATTATCGAAATCCAGAAGGCCTGTGGCGCCGCATCCCACGGCGCTTTCGTTGCTTCTGGCGTTGACGATATTGGAATCCACCGGGTCTTCTGGCACTACGGGATCCGGATCCAGGGAAAAGGAATCCGGCGCGCCGGAGGGGCGCACGTCCCCCGTTTTGTCGAAGGCCTCCAGATCGTCAAACTCGTCTTCGTTTTCATCAGACACAGGATACCGAATGGAAAGCCCACCCATGGAACCCGTGGCGCAGACCAGGAGAGTAGGACCTTCTGCCCCTTCTTCCTGTTCCGGTGCAGTAGCAACAAACGCCTTGCCCTCCTGCACCTGAAGGACGACTTTCGTCCCGGCGGGAACGATCAGGCCGGCGCTGCCCATGCAGACCCGAATGTCGATCCTGGCTCCGTCTTCCAGTTTGCAGCGGCTCATATCATAATGCAGCCCGCCGAAAAGAACGCCGAAAACGCCTCCTGTAAAAAGCTCGCCTTCTTCCAGGGTTATGTCCCTTCCGCATTTCTTCACCAGCAGTTTATGGCTTGCGCCGCTGCCGTTCATCTGTTCTTCCATGTTTACGGCCGTTTCGGAAATCTTCTTTC
>CALWJA010000093.1 GCA_944380875.1 uncultured Clostridia bacterium | reverse complement strand
CCTGTAAAAAGCTCGCCTTCTTCCAGGGTTATGTCCCTTCCGCATTTCTTCACCAGCAGTTTATGGCTTGCGCCGCTGCCGTTCATCTGTTCTTCCATGTTTACGGCCGTTTCGGAAATCTTCTTTCCTGTGTATACAGCGCCTGCCGCTGCCGCACCCAGCAATGCCGCTGCCAGCCATTTTCCTTTTGCCATTTTATTGCCTCCTTTAAAACCAAATTCTTCTCTTTTGTCCCTTTTGTTTGTATACCCAACAGCTTGCCGCAAAAGCTGTTTTTCTCCGCTCCAACAGCAGTAGTTTTTCCCCTGCTCTTTTCTCTATACCGTTCCTCTTTTTTTCATAAGTGGTAATTGCTGGTTTTTCATGTAAATTTTAAAATAAAAGAAAGAATGTGCTTTCCAGCACCAAAACATTTTCTATCACCAGAAAGAACTTTGCCCTTCCAGCTCTTTCTCTTTAACGGTATATACATATACCGGTTTTCCCATTTTTCTGGCAAATTTTACTGTATACATGGTTCCTGTGGAAACCCCGTCCCACAAAGCCAAAAGGGCATCGCATTCCCTTACGATGGTTTCATCCCGCAATAAAGGGGCACGGCGTCCATAGCGGTTATATTCGGGCAAAAATACCGTCAGTTTCAAAGAATTCTGCCGGGCATACCGCTCCGCAAGACGGTCCACCCCCATGGCTCCTCCGCTTATAATCTCCGTAACCCCCTGGGGTATAAGGGGGGAAAGATCATATTCCCGAATACTCCGGGAACCCACTACCGCCAGGCGCATATTTTCCTCCCGTTCTTTTCATTCTCCCGATTATGAAAAAGGATCCCGGCGGAACCGGGATCCTTCGCACACAGAATTTGCAGCATATACGTTCCTATGCTTCCTTCACACAACTCCCGTAAGGAAGGTATGCCCAACCGATCTTACTGCTGGGGATACTGGGGGTTCTGAGGCTGCTGGGGTGCCTGGTAAGGAGGAACCTGATACTGAGGAGCCTGGGGCTGCACAGGAGGCTGGGGTCTTGCCGCTACAAGACCGAAAGCATGATTTGCAATCGTGCAGGCAATGGGAAGTTTCGCATCCTTGCCTTTTACCACACGGGTAAAGCCCAGAATGTAGAATACTACCAGGAACACGAACACAGCTGCATAGAGAATGCCGCATACAATGCCGCCTGCTACAACCATCATGGGGATTGCGGAGCCCAAAGCGAAGAGCCATGCGATGCCGTCGATCACCATATTGGCGATACCTGCGAAAGTTCCGAAAATGAGAACCTGCAGAACCTGATGGGAAACCCACTCGTTCTTCTCAGCTGCAATAGCGAATCCAACCGCCAAAGCGCCCAGGAAGAACTGATCCAGCACAAAAAACGCCATGGCCAGAACCGGATATACCCAAAGCTTAAAACCGAATTTACCCTTTTGCATTTTATCTGCACACTCCTTATGTAGTTCTGGCAGCATAGCCAGAAAATCTTTCCTTTAGTGTATCCCTTTTGCATAGTAATGTCAAGAAATACACAGGAAATTTACATTCCTTTTTAGAAAAGCTTCAAAACCTATCTGAAAGGAATTTTCAACATCATACGCCCAGAAGACCTCTGGCGCTTTCCGCCATTTTCTGAATAAGGGCTTCGCTTTCCGCAGCCGTAGCGCCCTTGGCGGAATAGTAAACCTTGATCTTGGGCTCTGTGCCGGAAGGACGCACAATCACCTTGCATCCATTTTCCAGCCTATATTCCAAAACATTGGATTTGGGCAGATCGATGGGAGTGCTGCTTTCTCCATCGTGGCAGACGGATTCCTTATAATCACTCCAGCCTGTTACAGCGTATCCGGCAATCTCACGGGGAGCCTCCCCACGGAGGGAATCCATAATTTTCCCCATGGTAATCATACCGTCCTCGCCTTCAAAGCCGAAATTATCCACCGCGTTTTTATAATATCCATAGGTTTCATAAAGGGCTTCCATGGCGTCCGCCAGGGTCATGCCCTTCTGCTTGTAATACCAGGCCATCTGGCAGATCAGCATGCTGGCATCCACCGCGTCCTTATCCCTTACATAGCCGCCGGAAAGATACCCATAGCTCTCCTCAAAGCCCAGAAGGAACCGATCTTCTTCGCCTTTTTCTTCCAAAAGGGCAATCTGGTCGCCGATATACTTAAAGCCTGTGAGCACCCGCACACACCGGATACCATATGCTTTTGCCACTGCATCGGCCATATCCGTGCTCACGATGGTTGTCACCGCAATGGGATCCTTGGGCATCTTCCCCTGCTCTTTACGGCTGCGGGCAATAAAGTCCAGAAGAAGGACGCCCACCTCGTTGCCGGTCATCAGGACATATTTGTCCTTCTGCTTGACCGCGATGCCGCAGCGGTCGCAGTCCGGATCGGTAGCCAGAAGCAGATCGGGATCCGTCTTCTCGCAGAGGGCAAGACCCAGCTCCAAAGCTTCCCGAATCTCCGGATTGGGGAAGGGGCAGGTGGTAAAATTGCCGTCCGGCTTTTCCTGCTCAGGAACTACCACTACATCTTCCACGCCAATCCTCTTGAGGATCCGGGTCACGCCCACAAGGCCCGTCCCGTTCAGGGGTGTGTATACAACTTTGAGACCCTTGCAGGGTTCATCCAAAATGCGTTCCTTGTAAACCTCATCCAGGAAGGCATCCAAAACGCTTTCGTCAATATAGGAAATAAGCCCCTTCTCGCAGCCTTCCTCAAAGGACATTACCTTCACATCCCGGAAAATATCCAGGGAATTGATCTCGTTCTGCACACCCTCGGCCATTTCCGAGGTGATCTGGCATCCATCGCTGCCATAGGCCTTATAACCGTTGTACTTTGCTGGGTTATGGCTGGCTGTAATGCAGATGCCAGCGTCGCATTTCAAATACCGCACGGCAAAGGAAAGGGTGGGCGTGGGGGAAAGCCAGGGATACACAAAAGCTTTGATCCCGTTTGCGGCCAGAACGGCGGCTGACTCCTTGGCAAACAGGTCGGATTTGATCCGGCTGTCGTAAGCGATGGCGACGCCCGTCTTGACCCCATGGCTGAGAAGATAATTGGAAAGCCCCTGGGTTGCTTTGCGCACGGTGTAAATATTCATCCGGTTCGTGCCCGCGCCCAGCACGCCGCGGAGCCCTGCCGTACCGAATTCCAGATCCTGATAAAACCGGTCGTTGATTTCTTCTTCCTTACCCCTGACTGCTTGGAGCTCTTCCTCCAAATCCGGATCCTCCATAGGGGTCTTTAGCCATTTCTCATATTCGGCTGCAATACCTGTTCCCAAACTCATAGCACTCACATACCTTTCGCTGGATTTTACCCAATGGTGTCATAGAATTCTAATATAAGAATACCATTCCTTCAACTTTGTGTCAATCGTAGGAAATAAAGAATTTTATCTTCTATTATTTCGTTAAATATGGACAATATTCGTCACAATTCCTGCCGGTGTAATATCCACATAGCCATACGTTGCATTATAGCCGCTGAGGGAACCGGGATTGAGCATATAAAGGCCACCCTCATATTCCTGAAGGGGAATATGCGTATGGCCAAAAAGCACAATATCGGCCTTTTTTTCTCTGGCAGCCATCATAATTTCATAATACCCATACTTTACTCTGTGGATATGCCCATGGGTATAATAGATTTTCTTTCCTTCCAGGGTAATTTCATCCGCAAGGGGAAGCTGGGAACCCCAATCGCAGTTTCCCCGCACCTGTAAAAACATCTTATCAGGGAAACTCCCACGCAGAGCATCCATCTCCTCTGCGCCGTCCCCAAGATGGATCACCACCTCGGCCTTTCTCTGCATCAGCAAAGCTTTGCGAAGGTTCCCCGCATCCCCGTGGGTATCGGAAACGACCAGAATCCGCATTGCCCATCCTCCTTCCATAAAACCCGAAGCAACCTTCAGGCCGTCAGGATTTTCTGTATTTCTGCGAAACTCAGAACTCTTTACAATAAATTGGAGAAGAAATCCTCTTTTATTCCCCGTTTTTGGTTCATTTCCCAAGGTTCGCTGAATATAGTATAAGAGTGCAGGATACTATTTTGTTTCCACATTCCCATTTTATCCTGCGCAATAGCGTCATATTCGAAAAGGAGAGATGATTGCGCCATGGAAATCCGCAACGAACAGGACCGGCAGGCCCTTTTGCAGAAACTTATGAAAAGTCTCAGCCCATCCGATGAACAGCAGCTCAAGAAAATTCTGGCTGACAAGGACGCTCAGAAAAAAATGCTCAGCACACCGGAAGCCCAGGAACTGATGAAAAAACTGTTTGGAAAATAAATATATAAAGACACATTCTCTGTTCTTCAAAAGAATGCAAAGGAGGGAGAAACCCGCATGGATGCCTTAACGGAACAGATCAGCGCCATTCTTTCCGATCCCCAGGCAATGGAAAAAATCAAAGGGCTTGCCGCCTCCCTGGGGCTGGAGGGTTCTCCCGAAACAAGGCAGGAATCACCCAAACCGGAATCCCCGCCCCAGGAAAACCGGAAGACGGAATCCGGCAGTCCGGATCTTTCCGGCCTGCTTTCCGGGCTTTCCGGCCTTTTGGGAAAATCGGAGACTCCGAATTCACTGGCTTCCCATTCCCAGGAAGAGGGGTTAAACACCGCTTCTCTTCTTGGTCTTTCGGGAAACAGCGGAAATTCCTCTCAGGCGGATACGGGAGGGCTTTCCGGTTTGCTCCAGGCTCTGGGTTCCCTGGGGGGAACATCCAGCCCCGGAAGTTCCCAAGGCCCGTCACAGAATGGGGCTGGGAGTCTATTGCAGGGAGATCTGCTTCCCATGCTTTTAAAAGTGGCCCCCCTTATCAGTTCCCTGCAGCAGGAAACCGACGGCACCCGGCTTCTCCGCGCCCTGCGTCCTCTTTTGAGTCCCTCCCGGCAGAAACGGCTGGATGAAGCCATCCGCATACTGCAGCTTATGCGGATTCTGCCGTTTTTGAAGGGAAATCTTTTCTCTTAAAGGAAAGAAAAAAACGCTGTTTTCCCCCAAATAAGCGTTATACGCAACTATACACATAATCAGAAGGGAAGGGATACCATGGCTCAAGCCGATATGCAAAGGCTCCAGCAGGAAGCCCTGCGCCGGGTTAGGGATATGCAGGCAAGAGCCCAGGCGGCCGCCCACCCCGATTCCGGCCGTGGATCCGGGCAGTCTGCGCCTCCTGTTTCATCTCCGGGCGGCATGCGAAACGGGCCCACGGGTTCGGGCGGATACGGATCCCACATGGGAATGGGGCAAAGCGGCGCGCACACAGGCGGACGCTCTGGGGATTCCCAGAGCCGTTTTTCCTCGGGCAGCTCCCATTCTTCCGGGGAATCATCCTCCGGAAGAGAATACGTCTACCGAAATGGATCGGGGCAGGGAAACAACTCCGAAAATACACACGCAAATTCCCGGGATTCCTCCTATTCTTCCGGAGGACCCCACAGAGAAACCGGCGGCAAACCTTCCGCTGAATCGGAGAAAACACCGGATGCTTCTTCCGGCGAAATTTCCGATTTGTTCCAATCCCTGTTTAAGGACAGCGACCGGACCATTATCCTGATTCTCCTCCTTCTTGTAATGGAGGAAAAAGGTGATTCCAGTCTGCTTTTAGCACTTATGTACCTGCTCCTGTAAAATCGTTTCCCATTCTTAACCATATAGATGGCTGAAGCGCGGAAAAAGTTTTGAAACGAAAACGGACGGATACCTTCCTTGGGTATCCGTCCGTTTTTATCTTGAGAAAAAAGCTGCACCATCCTCCGCAAGCAGAGACTATCTTTACTCTTTCGCCTCTCTTACCGCATAAATATAGGAATTTCCCGTTTCCGGATCTTCTGCCAAAACATATTCCATATACTTTGTGGGAGTGGGGGAATCCGGAGATTCGGAAGAAGACCCGCCGGTTTTAAAGGCATCCGTGGGGGAAACATACCCCACCCGCAGAACGGTTTTCCCGTCTTCCGAATAGGTGCTTTCCGTATAAGGCGTCACCGCGCTGTCGGAGCTGAAAAGGGCCACATGATAAGAGTTGTCCGATGTATCGTATGTATAAAACGATTCCTCAGAAGGGGTTCCGGGGGAAAGGTTCCTATCCGGCCCGAAAAGTTCCGAACAGGCCGCAGCCACGTCGCCAAGGGGAATAATAACTCTCCCGTTATCGTCGTATTTGGTATACCGGCTTCCGCCGTCTTCCAAAATCACCTTCCACAGGGAAGCTTCCTGCACAAAATCATTGGAAGCTTTTTCGGGGGAATCAAAGGGTTCCGGATCCAGCATAACCACCGGCGTCAAAAATGTGTCGTAGGCCCTAAGCTGTGAATCGTCCGTCAGTTTAGCATACAGGCTGCTGCCCCCCAAATAGGCGAGAAAGCATACTCCTGTCAGAGCCAAAAGAAGGACTACGGAACCTACCAGAAGCCCATACCACCGGCGCCCCTGGGGCCTTCTCTGGCGAAGAGCTGTCGCCTGGGGAACAGATGCCTCTTCGTCCGTTTCTTCGGAAGAAGCAGACGGTTCTTTCTCTTCCTCCTGCTCCTGTGTATCCTCTAAATCCCGGCTCCATTTTGTCAGGAATTCCTCCTCGGGAAGGGATTCTCCCTCCGGCAGAAAATCATCCAGTTCTTTATCCATTTCCTCCGCCGCCTGGGCTTCCTTCTCCGCCCGAAGAGGAAGGGAGGAATTGGATCTATAATCAGCGGAAAAACTTTCCGGTGTAAAGGTTTTTCCGTCGGCTTCCCCACCGGGGTTTCTATCCTGAATGGAATTTTCTTGCATGATTTTTTCCTTCTTCATTGCGAAACCTCCCGGCGTCAGCGGACCTGGCCGCTGCCTTCAATAATAAATTTGGAGGATGTCAATTCCCGCACCCCCATAGGTCCTCTGGCATGAAGCTTCTGGGTGGAAATACCGATTTCGGCTCCGAGCCCGAATTCGCCCCCATCCGTAAAACGGGTGGAGCAGTTTACATACACGGCCGCAGAATCCACCCGCTCCGTAAATGCGGCGGCGTTTGCGTAATCTTTTGTGACGATACACTCGCTGTGCCCGCTGGAATGAGCCCGTATATGGGAGAGGGCTTCCTCCAGATCCCGGACCACCCGGATGCCCAGGATATAATCCAGATATTCCGTATCCCAATCCTCATCGTTAGCAAGCTTTGCCTGAAATCCGGCTTTTTGCAGGATGTTTAAGCTCTTTTCACAGCAGTGGAACTCCACATTCTTCTCTGAAAGCCTTTCCGCCAGCTTGGGCAACAGACTCTCCGCAATTTTTTCATGGATCAATACCTTTTCCAGGGCGTTGCACACAGACGGCCGGGAGGTTTTTCCGTTATAGGCTATCTCTACCGCCATAGCTTCGTCCGCGCTTTCATCTATAAACAGATGGCAGTTACCGACTCCCGTTTCAATAACCGGCACCTTAGCGCCTTCCACTACAGCGCGGATAAGCCCCGCGCCGCCCCGGGGGATCAGCACGTCCAGATATCCGGTAAGACCCATCATTTCCCGGGAAGATTCCCGGGACGTATCCCGCACAAGCTGCATGGAACCATCCGGAAGACCGGCCTTTTGGGCGGCGTTGGCCATTATATCCAAAATGGCGCTGTTGCTGCGGATGGCTTCCTTTCCGCCCCTAAGAATCACGGCGTTCCCTGCCTTCAAGCAGAGAGCGGCTGCATCCGCCGTCACATTGGGCCGGGCTTCATAAATAATACCTACCACGCCCAGAGGAACCCGGACCCGGCGTATACGCATTCCGTTGGGCCGAACGCTCCCTTCCAGGATTTCCCCAACGGGGTCCTGCTGCGCCGCCACCTGACGGATTCCTTCCGCCATGGAGGCTATCCGGCTGTGGTTGAGGGCCAGTCTGTCCAAAAGGGAAGGCTTCATGCCTCCTTCCCGGGCGGCTTGCAGGTCCTCCTCATTGGCTCTGAGGATTTCTTCTTCCTTTTCTTCAATGGCCGCGGCCATGGCAAGAAGGGCTTTATCCTTTAAGTTTCCGGCACAAGCCAGCTTTTCAGCCGCCTCTTTGGCCTTTTTTCCCATCTTTTGAAGCTCCGTCATTGCATTCGCCTCCTGTAATACCGGCCTTTCCCTTCCCCCTTTATGGGGCGGAAAGTATCCCGGACTTCCTCTAATATCAGTATACCTTTTTTCAATCCCGTTTTGTGCCGAAAACCGTCCCGATCTGCTCCCCGTCAAAAAGACGGTACAAATTCTCCGGCGTAGCCCCGCTCAGAACACAGCAGGGGATTCCCTGGGCGCCGGCAATATCTGCCGCCCGCACCTTGGTTGCCATTCCGCCCGTTCCACGGCTGGAACCGGCGCCGCCAGCCAGAGCCCGAATCTCGTCGGTAACCTGCGCTACGTAAGGAATCCTCTTGGCCTCGGGATCCTTTCTCGGGTTAGCCGTATAGAGGCCGTCAATATCCGTAAGGAGAACCAGCAAATCCGCTTCCACCAAACAGGCCACCATAGCCGAAAGGGTGTCGTTATCCCCAATATGGCTTCCCACCAGTTCATCCACGGCCATGGTATCGTTCTCGTTTACCACAGGGATAATTCCCATGCCGATCAGTTCCTGAAAAGTATTTTCCACATTTTTCCGGCTGTGGTCGTATTCCATGGCGTCCCCGGTAATCAAAACCTGGGCTACGGTGCGGTTGTATTCCCCAAAAAACTTATCGTATATAAACATCAGCTCGCACTGGCCCACAGCGGCCACCGCCTGCTTTTTTTCTGTTTCTTTCGGCCTTTCCCGAAGGCCCAGCTTACCTACTCCTACGCCGATGGCCCCGGAGGTCACCAAGACAATTTCCCGGCCGGAATTCTGCAGATCGGAAAGCACTTTGCAGAGGGCCTCTACCCGGCGCAGATTGAGCTTCCCGTTTTCATATGTAAGAGTGGAGGTGCCGACCTTGACCACTACCCGTTTCGCCTGTGTAATTTCAGACATTCCCTTTTCCTCTTTCCCGGGGCAGATCCCCGTTACTCTCTATCTTCCCGCCTTTCCCTTGGGGCGGCAAGATACTCTTCGCCATCCTGCCCGCAGCAGGGGAGACGCAGGTATAGTATAGCACACTTCTTTACTAAATTGAAGCGTATTCAGGGGAAATGGGGGAGAAATCCCAAAATACCAGGCTTCTTTTTCTCTTTTCATCACCGTGAAAAGGAGAGTGAATTGTCAAACTAAGAGCAACAGGAATTGAGCTCAAAGTCCCATAATTCCTGTGCGGAATGGAAATTCAAAACCTTGCGAGGCCTGGCGTTGATCAACGCCAGGTTTCGTTTTAGCGTGG
>CALWJA010000092.1 GCA_944380875.1 uncultured Clostridia bacterium | reverse complement strand
TCAAACCCTTCTCCGTTGTCCTCGTCAGGATAGCCAGCCATCCTCGTTTTTTGACCGCCTGACCGACGGTCTACTTTGTTGCGCCCCTTTTTAGGGTGGTGTGTCACTGATTTGTTTCAAACTTTCTCTACCTCATTTCTGATTTTTTGTCTCGCTGAAAATAACCGCTGGCGCACTGCTGTTTCACTAATATTCTGCATTTTGGCAATCTCGGCGGTAGACAATCCATCCAGATAGAACAGAATCATTACTTCGCGATATGCTTTCGTTAAAAAGGAAATTTGACGGTATACAGAGAGAAGAAGCTCATCCTGGTCCTCGTCCTCCTGCTGACCAGCAAGCAAAAGAAGCACTTCTTCCGCATCTCCCTGATAAAAATATTCCGCGCGTTGCCTGCGCTGCCGCGCGTAATCGGCATATACATTTCGTGCAACTCGCCAAACAAACGGATAGAGGTTTTCAACCTCGCCTTCTGTGTGTGCAGCCATTACCAGAGCGAAAATGATATCAGAACACAAATTTTGCGCTTCATAGCTGTCGTTTGTCCGCGCATAGCAGAACCCGAACAGCTTTTCCAACAGGTTCCCATCAATTATTTCCAGCAGTTTCTGTTTTTTCATGTATATCCCTCAAATACATTGATCAATGTTTTCACTCATATAGTCTGTAGTGATTCCGGTTTGTTAGGTTGAATCCAAATTTTTTTCTGTTCAATTATATCATATTGCGCTGGGTTATGGCACAATAGCCTATGAAACTGTCTCTCCAAAGAGAATCTATTGGACTCAAAAATTGTTTTTCACACAAGAAAGCCCCGTCTTTACGGAAAAGCCGCCTTTGAAAAAATAAGTGTTCGTGTAATGTCCATTTGGGAAGCGTTGGTAAAATAGATATCAGCTATAAACGCGAGCATTGAGTTATATAAAAAAAGAGCCCCGAACGCGAATTGCGTATCGAGGCTCCCGACTGGTGGAGATGGCGGGAATCGAACCCGCGTCCGAAAACCGCTTACCAAGGCTTTCTACGAGCGTAGCCTGTGTTTTAACATTCCCTCGCTCCGGCGCCCACAGGCAGGCTCCGGAGTTCAGTAGCCTTTAAACCGTGATACTGGTAAAGGCGTTCCAGTATTCACGTGCACCACTCATCGACGCCTTTGCCCAGGCCGTGGTCCTCCCAGGAAAGACGGCAGCCTAATTAGGCCGCGTACGCAACAGTTTTGTTGTCGTTTAATTTTAAAGTTTGCGGCTTTTATAGCGGGTCCGCGCCGCTGCTCGCTTACCAAGGCTTACAGCCCCCGTCGAAACCTTTACATCCCCATATAGGAACCGCTTTTCAGCGGTTCTTTTCTTTCATAGCCCTGTCTATATCCCTCTTTGCATCTCGGGCGGCCATATCGGCTCTTTTGTCGTAAAGCTTTTTGCCTCTGCAAAGCCCCACCTGTATTTTAACCAGGCTTCCTTTAAAATAGACAGAAAGCGGAATAAGGGAATATCCATTTTGCTTCACAAGGCCAAAAAGCCGCATGATTTCTCTTTTGTGCAACAATAACCGCCGCACCCGGACGGGATCCTTGTTAAAAATATTCCCATGGTCGTATGGACTGATATGCATTCCGTTGAGAAGCATTTCTCCTTTTACCACAGAACACCAAGAATCTTTTAGATTGCACTGCCCCCGCCGGAGGGATTTTACCTCTGTTCCCGATAATTCTATACCGGCTTCCAGGCTTTCTTCCACAAAATAGTCATGGAAGGCTTTTTTATTTTGCGCAATGGTTTTCAGGGAACTATTGGCCATCAAAAGCCCTCCTTTCCTGAATTTCAGAAGTATCACCGAAAAACAAATGTCTTTCCGCAAAAGCAGAAAAAGTAACTGTTTTGTATCCCTCAGTATAGCATAACGGGGAAAAAGTGGCAAGAAAAAACTGTCAGATCTCGTTGCGGCCCTCGATAGCCCGTGAAAGAGTGACTTCGTCCGCATATTCTAGGTCGCCGCCAACAGGAATTCCATATGCCAAGCGGGTTATTTTGATTCCCATAGGCTTCAGAAGGCGGGAAATATACATGGCTGTGGCTTCCCCTTCCACAGTGGGATTGGTTGCCATTATAACTTCCTTGACCTCGCTGTTGGAGATTCGCGCCAGCAGTTCTTTAATGCAGAGTTGTTCTGGACCCACGCCGCTCAAAGGAGAAATAGCCCCGTGCAGAACATGATATACTGCATGGAATTCGTGGGTCCTTTCCAGAGCGGCCACATCCCGGGGATCCTCCACCACACAGATCGTGCTCTTGTCACGTTCCTCATTCCGGCAGATAGGGCAAAGTTCCTGGTCTGTCAGATTGCAGCATATACGGCAGTAGTGGATTTTCTCGTGGGCATCCAGTATAGCGGAAGCCAATTCCTGCGCTTTTTCTTTTGAAAGGCCTATTACATGATACGCCAGCCGCTGGGCACTTTTATGGCCGATTCCCGGCAGAGATTCGAATTCATCCACCAAATGGGAAAGAGGCGCAACGGTATAAGAAGCCATATCAGAACATGCCGGGCACATTCAGCCCGCCGGACAGTTTTTCCATACGTTCTTCCTTATCGGAAGCAGCAGCACGAAGAGCTTCGTTTACTGCGGCAATTACCAGATCGCTGAGCATTTCCGTATCCTCGGGATCTACAATTTCCGGCTTGAATTCAATGGATTTTACTTCCATTTTACCGGTTACAACAGCCTTTACGGCGTCCCCACCGGAGGTAGCGGTGTATTCTTTTTCTTCCAGTTCTGCGGTGGCCTTATCCATCTCTTCCTGGAGTTTTTGTGCCTGCCGGGCCAGCTGCTGCAAATTAGCGGCTCCGCCTCCGCCGTAACCCTGTGGTAATCTTGCTTTCATAATAATTCCTCCTGTTATAGGTGTTTTACTTTTTTATATTGGCTTAAGCCTTCATATGAAAATTCCGCCGCAAAGAGCGGCAGACAATGAATACTTTTTCTCTACCAAGTATCCGCTTTATGGAAAAGGCCGTTATTTCTCGATAACTTCAATTCCCGCTTCCCGAGCTTTCCCTGCCAGCTCTGCCAGAGGATCCTTTTCATCTGGAGCGCCGGCGGTAGATACCGGTTTATAGGGACCTAATTTATATACCCTTCCCGTGACCTGTTGGATAACGTCCCGCATTTTATCCCTTTGAGAAGACTTTCGAAGCAGCTCAAAGGCCATCTCCCGAGGGGCGTCGATCAAAACATAGTCGCCGCTTACATATGCGCTGGAACCTGTAAAGGCTGCAGAGATGGCTGCAGAGTATTCTTTCAGTATCTGCAAAATCTCAGGCCATTCAGCCAACCGGCGGGCGTTTGCCATCAGTTCAGAGGTTGAAGTGGGTTTGGAAGGAGCGGATTTAGATGAATTTTCCGGTTTATGATGAGGTGGGGGAGCGGGAAGAACTTGCTCCGATTGTGGGGAACCGGAAACTTCGGAGTTTTCCGGGGAAAGTGGAGCCTGCTTTTCTTCTGCTGGCTTGTCATTTTCTTTTAAATTAGAGGATGATACCGTGGGATCTGAAGAAATTTGGGAAACCCGGGGAGTCCCTCTTTCCAAAGCTTCTATTCTGCGAACCAGAGAGTCCATGGAAGAATCTAACTCTGGGGCACAAAGCTTTAAAAGAGTCATTTCCATTTCAATGCGCCGATCCGCCCCACGGCTCATATGTTCCAGCGCGGCTTGCAGAAGGCTGAGCGCGTGGAGGATAAGGGGCAGAGGGTTTCGCAGCGCCTGCTTCGTTAGCCGGCTGTATTCCTCTTCAGAGACTGCAAGAATGTTCCGGGCATCCCGCATGGTTTTTATCAGCATTAAAGAGCGGTAATGGGAGGAAAGTTCCTCACAAAGCCTGGCCATATCCTTGGAACCGGAATATAATTCATCAATCTGTTCCAAAGCGGCGGCGGAATCGCGTTTTTCCACGGCATCCGCCAATGAAAAAAGATGATCCTTTCCCACCATCCCGGTAGCCTCGATTACTACCGGAACCGTAATTTTTGCATTTCTGCCCAAGCATTGATCCAGAAGGGAGTATGCGTCCCGCATGGCGCCGTCTGCCAGACGAGCAAGAAGAAAAGCAGCCTCCTCTTCAAGCTGAGCGCCCTCCTGTTCCGCTACAAAAGTAAGCTGTTTGGCAATTTCCTCCGGCGCGATCCGGCGAAAATCAAACCGCTGGCATCGGGAAAGAATGGTGGCGGGAATTTTGTGGACTTCCGTAGTTCCCAAAATAAAAATTACATGGGCGGGCGGTTCCTCCAAAGTTTTGAGGAGCGCGTTAAAAGCGCCTGTGGAGAGCATATGGACTTCGTCGATGATATATACTCTGTATTTTGCAGCAGCAGGGGTGAACCCAGCTTCTTCCCGCAGAGTGCGGATACTGTCTACACCATTGTTGCTGGCGGCGTCGATCTCAACTACATCCATTATGGAGTCGTTGTCAATTCCCTCGCAGATTTCGCAGGAACCGCAGGGATCGCCGTTTTTGGGACGAAGGCAGTTTACCGCTTTTGCAAGGATTCTGGCGCAGGTGGTTTTCCCTGTGCCACGGGATCCGGTAAACAGATACGCGTGGGCCACACGGCCGGCCTCCAGCTCATGCTGCAAGGTAACTGTGACCTGAGGCTGCCCAACAACTTCTGAAAATGTTTTTGGGCGCCACTTGCGGTATAAAACCTGATACATCCTTCTCACCAGCTTTCCCTAGTGTTTCCCTGTTTTGGAAGTCATTTTCTACCTTCAAAAGAAGATCCAAACATGAAGAAGAACCTTCCTGTTATGAAATCCGGGCAAAAAAAACAAGACAGACCGCACCGCGGCTATCATAGATCCGGATATGCAGACGAACAGACCACCTGCATCGCACAGAGAAAACCGCTTAATGCTGCTCGGTTCCCCGCCTGACATGGTTCACGGCGCCCCGCCGCACAGAGCCCGCCCGCCTGCATATCCGGATGTATGCGTTTCTGCCTTGTTGTTTTCCATACGTAACTTCATTATTATATACGATTTTTTGTCCTTTGACAAGCATATAACAGAATTTTTTCCGGTATGCAGTGTAGGTTTGTCAAACATATTGGACAATGAATTCTGAGGGGGAACGCCAGCCGAGGGGCCTCATAGGAAAGTTGTTGGAGCGGCGGTTGTGGATGGCGAGCTGCTTTGCAAAGTCATCGAGGGAATAAAAGCTGTGGCAGGAATAAAACCGTTTCTGGTCCTCCCGGTGGCTGCGCTCCA
>CALWJA010000091.1 GCA_944380875.1 uncultured Clostridia bacterium | reverse complement strand
ATTCGATCCCCACCAGATACCGGTTGGGATTCTCCGAGCCGCAGATTTTCCTTTTTTGGGCCGTGTAGAGGGATTCGGAAGCCCCTACATGCCAGGCTTCCTCCTCTTCCGGCAGACAGCGGATGATCTCACCCGTATCATAATCAATACAATACTGATATGACGCTTCCCGTGCGCTGTTCTGCAGGGCGTTTCTGAGCTGACGGGCGCTCCGGCAGCTGCACCCTACATAATGCACCACCAGCCCCCGAATCTCCTTTAGAGCCTTGTAGGGACGCACCGTTTTATTGTTCACAAGCATTTCTGTTATTTTCATAGGTATGCGTCCTTTCTAAAATCCTTAAAGCTTCCCTTCCAGCTCATTGATCTGATCCCGAAGGGCCTGCCTCTGGGCTTTCACAGGCGCGTATTCCTCTTCCGTGAGCCAGCCCTCCATATATTTCAGGGCTTTATAGTCCGTAGCGCAAAGCTCCGCCTTCAGCTCCCCGATCTGGTTTAACAGAGCTGTGTTGTCAACCGGCGGCGTAAAATCCGGGTCTTCCAGAATTTTTCCGTTTTCGTATCGGTATTTCCCCGGCTGGAAAGCTTCCGCAAAGCCTTCCGGAATTGTCTCCACCTCTGCACCATCCACAAAGCCGCCCACTGTGGCGTAGCCTGTGATACGATTGTTTTCGTCTGTTTGTATCTGCATATCGTCGCCTCCTCAGCCTCAGCACAATCCAATGATATTGATAATTCCTACCGCTCCGGATGTGGAACTGTGGTTTCCTTCGGGGAGGTGAGAAAATCCTACTGCCCTTCCGTCTGACAAGGTTGATCCCGATCTGTCACACTCAAAGCCGATGATCCACAGATTATTGTTGGATCCATCGTTATCCGTGCAGGAAAGGCCGCGGATTTTTGACGCCGATACGGAGCATACTGTCCTGTAGCCGTTGGAGGTGCCCACGATTACCGCCGTGTAGTTTCCGATCTCCGGCGCGGTTATAGGTCCTGAACCCGGGGCCCAGTTTCCGCTCCAAAGGAGCTTTCCCATGCCCAGGTTGGTGCGGGCTCCTGCTGCGGTATTAGCTCCCGTACCGCCGCCTGTAACAGCCAGGGGGATGGTCATGTTTGTTCTGTCTTCCCAAAGCTGTAAAGAGTTTATGGACTCCCCTTCCGGAGAGATCAGCCCTACATAAGCACAAAGATCGGAGCCGGAAGCGCCCACGGCAAAATCCGCGTTATAGGTTTTTCCTTCGCTGTTTTGTCTATAGACTTTTATGCTGCTCTGAAAAACCGGCAGCTGGCTGTATGTAAGCTTGCCGGTTTCGTCCAGAGTGGCAATGCCGCCCAGCTGGCCCTTGGATTCCTCCAAAGCTTTTTCCCGGTCGTTCAGCCCGTTTAGAAAGGCCTGGGTATCCGTCCAGCCGGATTCCCCCGCCGGAGGGCTTGCGGGAATATCTGCCGCCTGCAAATGGACTTCCCCCCGTTTGGAAATTGACGCTGGAAACCGCCCCTTCGCCTCCTGCGTCTACCCAGACGGTGAGAGTGCTATCCCAAAACCAAAAGGTATGGGTTTCGCCCACTGCCGCGAAATCTCCCGTTTCCCCCTGGGGGTAAGCTGCCCGCAGGGAATCCCGGTCCGTATAATAGCCCTTATATTTTTTTGCCCATTCCAGGGATTTTATATCCTGGGCAGTTTTGTGCAGGTCGGTATTTGCCGTGTGAATCGCAAAGTCGCCGCTGTCCGCCGCATGAATATCGGAGGCCTTTTGGGGGATTTGAGGGGTATCCGTCAGGTCGTTATAAGAGCCCGAGGAGGCCACCGGGGCCAGGCCCGTTATATCTCCCGGGTCGCCCTTGTCCCCTTTTTCGCCCTTTTCCCCCTGGGGCCCCTGGGGGCCTGGTTCTCCCGGATCCCCTTTGGGACCCTGTTTCAGCTCATCCGGATTGAAAACAATACTATTGAGCTCCTCTAATGCCTCCTGAAAATCTGCCACAGCTCCCTCCAAGAGGCCCACCATGGCATTATCCGCCTCTGTGTATTCTTCTTTTACCGAGGGGCCAATCAACAGCTTGCAGGAAGCGCTTTTTACAAGCTGAATGTCTTCATCCTGCATCTTAACAGCGTTGAGCTGCACGGTAAGGGTTCCTTCCTCCGTAGCCGCCTGGGGGATGCTGGTTTCCACAGGCCAGGGAAGATTTTCCGTTCTATACCGCTTTCGGCTCTCTGTTTCATACGCCACATAATACTGCACCGATTCCTCCAGAGCCCAGTCCTCCGGAATGGTAAACAGCAAAACGGTTGCAAGATGTTCTCCGGCAAAACCCGCGTATTTTGTATCCGGTATCAGTTTATCCCGTTCCACAACGAGATGAATTTCTCTTTCTACCATAGCTTCACACCTTCCTTATTTTCATAGCTCTATGGCTGCCGCCAGGAGCCGGAAACCTTTTTTGCAATATCGTCGGCTTCCCTCCAGCTCCCCTGTACTTTTATATAAAGGATGCCTGAATCCTCCCAGGCGCCGCCGTGCTTAAAGAAAAAACTCCCTCCCCGGAGGGTAACGGAAACATAAGCGGGGTCGGAAAGCACGCCATAAGAATTTTTTGCCTGCACCCGAAACCGCAGGACGCCGCCGGAGCGCAAAGATACACCCTCATAGGTATAGGGGGTTGTGGAAAAAGAGGTTCCCGAGACGCTGCCCAGGGAGATCCACCCTCCCCCGTTATATTGCACCGAAAGGTTGTAGCCCGCGATGCTCCCGGAGCCCGCAGAGGGGGCCGACCAGGAAAGCCGCACTGTATCCCGCCTGTGCATGGGGGGATGGAGAAGCCTTCAAATTTCTCGGCACCCCTGCTTTTGCAGCACAGGAAAAGGAAGATTCCGCCCCTGTGTCCTGCTGGCCCCAGCCGTTTTCGATCAAGGCCCGGATGCGGAACACCGTTCCATAGGTTCCCCCATAACTCTGGGGCACGAAATTTACAGTTTTGGCCGTGGAACCGGAGTAAAAGGTTTTCCATCCGGTGCCCCGGTTGTATTGATAAGTATAGGTGCCGCTTCCGCCGTCGCCCCAGCTTCCGCCGGTGGCCCCAATGCGCACAGTAGCGCTGGGCAGCACGGTTTTGGAGCTGAGAGAGATAGAAGGCGCCTTGGGAGCCGCCGCGGGAACCTTCACCGTCCTGGCGCCGGAGCTGGCCGTTCCATAGGTCTGAGAGCTCCTGAAAGAAATAGAGGCGCTTAGGGTGGTGGAATTTTTTATTCCTGTAACGGAATACCAGCCGGAGGAAGAGGGCAGATAAACCACAATAGGGCTTTCCCACCGGTTGGGAGAAGCGTTTTTCAGCACAGCGTCCGTGGCCACGGCCTTTCCGTTCAAGTTCAGGGTGGCCAGCAGGTTATAGCCAAAATAGCTCAGCCCGAAAACAGGTGCCACGGAAATCTTTACCCGGTAGTATATGGTGCTTCCGCTGCGATAGGATTGATAAGTGACGGTGTTTTTGATCGCCGGGTCCGTGCTCATCGTATAAGTAGCTGCAAGATCAGCCATAGGACTTCCTCCTTTTTACGAATACTGGATATACAGATCCCCGTCTTTTCCCAAGGATGAGAAAGGGGCCCCTGTTCCGCTGAGAACCTGCCGCTGCCCGCCCAGGGATTCTATGGTGGGCTTGTTGTTGAGGTTTTCATAATTCAGATAGAAGGAACCGTGCTGGCCATCCAGCTTATCGGCGTCGATGCCGCTGTCGGAGCCGTCTATGCTCAGGAGCATGGCCAAAAGCTCTTCGTTGGTCATATTCCGGATCAGATCCACAGCCGCCTGGGCCTTTACCTCCATATCCTCCAAGAGCTCCTCCAATTCCTAGTTGAAACCGGAAAGATCCGCTGTATACAGCCCCTGGCTGATGCCGCAGAGAGAGGCGTCGGGTCTTTCGTCCGCAACAGCGCTCACAGTAAGGGCGTTAGCCGGAATGGTGATCCGGGCCAGGGAAATCTCATAGATATTGTCATTGCGGGTGAGCTCCGGAGGCTGGGGGGCGGCGGCGGGAGTTCCCTCTATAACCGCAAGATGAACGCTGCGCACCTCAAGGGAAAGATCCAGCCGAAGCACCACCCGGTCAATGCGGGGATACACCGTATCCGCCGCCGTGACCTGCAAAAACTCTACCTCTGTGTTTTTATACCAGTGGCCCTCCACCATGGCCATTCCGGGATTTACCGAAACGGAAAGGGTGGAGGAATCCTTGGTGACTTTCAGCTTGTCGCCGCCGGAGATCACGCCGGTGCTGTAAAAGGTTTTCATAAATTCTGCGAATTCCGCAGCGCTGTAGCTGCGCTTGTCGCTGGGGGTACTGTCAAAAAATCGGGAAAATTCTGCCATATTCCGTGTTTCCTCCTTATTTAACAACGTTTTTCAGCCTGCGGATGACCCTCTTGTCCTACACAATACGGCTGGAGGTTCTATACCAGGATATTTGTTTTTCCTGATTATACTGCTGCCCATCCTGATTGGCTTGCTGGCTGGATTCCCTACATCCCTCCTGCTCAAGAAAATCCATTCTGCCAAAGCACGTGCGTTTGCTGTATTTGGCGGTACCATTTTGACAGCAACCCTCACATTATTTGCTAACACCTATCTGATGCCTTTCCCTGTTCTGAACTTTATGCTCAGCGGTATGGTTTATTCCGCTGTCTTTGCAAACAGGATGGATAAAACCGCCCTGAAAGAAACAATGACGTATTGCAATCCAATAGTAGTGACTTGTTTTACATTAATTATTCTGAATCTTGGCGCTCCTCTGGACTACCATCTGATTTTAGGCGCCGGTATTTTTACAGCTGTTTATATTATTTTCCGCGCTGCATGAAAAATGGGAGGAGCCGCATTGGGTGCTCAGCTTTCCCATGCGGCTCCAACTGTAAAAAAACATCTGGGAATGACAATCCTTCCTCATTCCGGTGTCTCTCTGGTTCTCACAGGCATTGCCATTTCTGTGCTGACAGGAAATTACAGTCAATATGGCGATATTGTTCGCGGAACCATTGCCGCTGCGGCTGTCATTAATGAAATTATTGCCGTCTTTATGGCCAAGCAAGGCTTTAAACTTGCAGGAGAGATAGGAAAAGCAAAGGCTGATGAAAAACAAACATAAAACTACGGAATGCTTGAAAGTAGGAATCGGGATTACTCTATTGGCTGAACAGAAATCAGGGAGGTATCTATGGCGGAACAAACTCTTTTATCGCTCAGTGCCATACAAACAATTGCCGGAAAGGTAATCCGGGATTTAAAAAACGGAGGAAAACGAGAGACACGGAATGTAATTGAATTATGCCGGAGTTTTGCAAAGCATCCTCTTCAGCAGGACTTTTGGAACAGGATAAAAGATTACACAGGGGCTCGCGGAAGTCAATACGATCCCCTTCTTCACCGGATTGCCGCTTCTGTTCGGGAAGACTCTCTAAAGACACTTGCTATCAATTTGGGATACACCGCATTAGCAGAAGGATCCGAGTCCATTCGAAATAATCATGCAAATGGAATGGATTACTGTTGGTTACAGCGATTAAGTTTTTTAAGCCTTGATGAAAATACAATTGCAATGTGGAATGAACGTGGTGTTTACGTCTTTCTCATAGATGTGGCAAAAGAAACCTATTCTACAGATGCTGTTTTTCAGCTGGCAGCGCATAATGCAAGAAGTATATTTATACTTCTTATTCAGGAAGATCCAACAAACGCAGACTGGATTATACAAGCGTCCCAGTATGACAACATCTGCTTTTTATTGTCTTCAAATGTTGTGAGTGCCCTGGGAAGTTTACTGGTGGAAAATAAAGCTCTGTTTGGAGTGTTACGAAGTTATCTAGATATTCAAGATATCCAAACTGAAAAAAAGGAAATCGTACAATGGATCCGTTTAGGTTGCGTGGTAGACGCATATTACATGCCGAAAGATATACTCTTTTACAATGAAATGGATGAGTATTACACAAAACTTGTCAAAGTGAGAAAAAAAGGTGCATTAGAGATTTTTATGTGTGACCTGCAAAAAAATGTGGACCTTGTGCAAGAGATGCTTTTGGGCCAATGATCTCTTCCTGAGTACAACATCTCTACTGTGTAGATTGATAAAAATAGGACAGAATCAGCATTTTGTTCAAAATCTTGACAACTGCATTTTTTTGTCTACTGAAATGCCACTTTTAGTGTGTTATTCTGATAAAAGGAACCCTTTCCGAGAATGTTCGCATAAGAAAAGAGGTTAACAAATATGCATATGAAGGTTGGACTTGTTGATGTTGGAGGTGGCCTGCGAGGCGTTTATGCCGCTGGAGTATTGGATTACTGTATGGATCACGAAATTAAATTTGATTGCTGTATTGGGGTATCAGCTGGAAGCGCAAACATAACTTCCTATCTCGCTGGGCAGCGAGGCAGAAACTATCAATATTACTGTAAATACGCTCTACGCAAAGAATATATGGGAATAGGAAATTTTTTGAAAAAGGGTTCTTATATTGATATGGAATATGTCTACGGCACATTGAGTAATTCAGACGGAGAATATCCTTTGGATTATCCGGCATTGTGTCAAAATCCAGCAGACTTCTTTGTTGTTGCCGAGCAAGCTGTTACAGGAAAAGTGAAGTATTTCAGTCGAGAAGATATTCGTCAGGATCACTATCAAATATTAATGGCCTCTTCCTCTATTCCCGGTGTGAATCGCCCCTTTGAAATTAATGGGGTTCCTTATTTTGATGGAGCATTAGGCGATCCGGTTCCAATTGAGAAAGCCTTCCTTGAGGGCTGTCAACGTGTCGTTTTAATTTTAACAAAACCGATTTCTGTACCTCGGGAACCGGGCCGAGATCCTGTTCTCGCAAAAATGATTCAGCACAAATATCCAAAATCAGCAGAAAATATGCGAAATCGTGCCAAAAGGTACAATGAAGCTGTTGAACTGGCAAAGGAGTATGAAAAGCAAGGAAAAGTATTAATTGTTTCTCCAGATGATACAGCAGGAGTTACGACACTTTCCAGAAATGCAGAATCATTAGACCGATTATATCAAAAAGGGTATCAGGATGGTGCCGCCATTTTAGAATGGTTATAATTAACCATGAATGGAATACATCCTTCACCATAATTCTCTGTTAATAAAAAAGCGAAAAATTTCAATACGGGAATTGTTGGAGAGAAACCACATATAGGAATATTAAATTGTTACTATTTATGCAGCCAAAGATACCAGAGTTAAGGATATTTTGCTGTTAGCATAGCCTATTCATGTATGCCTTCCAAAATGCAGGCCAGAATAGAGAGGAAAGGAGGGCAACTGAATGGGCTTTCTAAAGCTTTGCCTCATCGCCTTAGGGTCTTTTGGAGTATTATTTTTAGTAGCCAAATTCATTGGACACAAGCAAATCTCTCAGTTGGATTTTTTTGATTACATTACAGGAATAACTATCGGCTCTATTGCAGCCGAAATGGCCACCGAATTAGAGGAACCCTGGAAACCGCTAACCGCCATGCTGCTATATGGAGGCGTAACTCTGTTATTGAGCGTCATTTCCAACAAATTTCCCAGAAGCCGCAAATATCTTAACGGTACTCCCACCATCCTCATGGATCATGGAAAACTGTATTATGAAAATCTAAAAAAGGCCAAGCTGGATCTGAGCGAGTTCATGGTTATGTGCAGGCAGCAGGGATATTTTGACCTAACAAGTATCCAAACCACTGTTTTGAATAAAATGGAAAACTTACGATTCTTCCGGTAAGCAGTCAGCGACCTGCCACACCAAACGATATGCATCTATGCCCAGAGCAGGAACTATTGTTTACAGAGCTAATCATGGATGGCCGTATATTAGAGGATAATTTGAAACGCATGGGATTGGATTTGTCTTGGCTGGATAAGCAGCTAAAGCAGCGCCATATCCACTCTCCTAAAGATGTTCTCCTGGCGATTTGTGATCGAAATTTAAACTTTGTCTTTTATAGAAAAGATCCTGCTGAAAGTTGACACCCAAACCTCCAACAGCTTATCGGAATACGAACACGCATTTCCTCCTCATATTCATATAATAATCATTTGGGTAATTTTCCATCCCATTTCCTAAAATTTTCAAATTATCCTAAGATCCATGCAGGTTCCGACCTATTCAAACAATATATTGACAAACACAGGCATATATACTACAATATTCATCAGGAATGAATCTCATTTAAACAGAGTCTTCCAAGCAATACTATTAGGATCACTTCTTTTTTGGAGTTACAGCCATACGGACAGCTAGATCCAACTGCCGTTGACGATGCAAAATCGTCATTATTGATTCAGCTGCATAGCTAAAATTTTATAAGTTGGTTACTTCATAACCGAAATGCGTGATTGCGCAAACTTGTGAAACGGTCAATAAAGAGTAGTAAAAGTGTTCTTGCTATATAGACTCTGTGCGACAAACCATCCCCTCCATAGTCAATAAAAAAGGATATGGTCTTCTCTGCCGAAGGTGCGTCCCTTGTTTGGCGGGAAGGGGTATTCTGTTCTGACACTTTGGATTTTCAGATGAAACGCAAGTTGTGTAATCGCAGCTTGCGTTTTTTTGTTGCCAAAAACGCCTTTCACTTGCTGAAAATTTCTTTCGGAGGTGTGGTATGAAATTGAATCAAAACAGAGCCCCTATTTATGAGGCGTTGCAAAAATTCAGAAGCATGCGGGTAGTTCCCTTCGATGTGCCCGGGCACAAACACGGGCGGGGAAACCCGGAGCTGACAGCGTTCCTGGGGGAACAATGTGTGGCTGTGGACGTTAACAGCATGAAACCGCTGGATAACCTGTGTCATCCTGTTTCCGTCATCCGGGAAGCGGAGATCCTAGCGGCCGACGCCTTCGGCGCCGCTCACGCTTTTCTCATGGTGGGCGGAACCACAAGCTCTGTTCAAAGCATGGTATTATCCGTATGCAAGCGGGGAGATAAAATCATCCTGCCCAGAAACGTGCACCGCAGTGTGATAAACGCGCTGGTGCTCTGCGGGGCGGTTCCCGTTTATGTGAATCCTGAAGTGGATCTTCGTCTGGGGATTTCTCTCGGCATGCAGCGGGAACAGGTGGCGAAAGCCATCTCCGAAAATCCCGACGCCGTTGCCGTCCTTGTGAACAATCCCACCTATTACGGCATCTGTTCCGATATCAAAGCCATTGTGAAAATGGCCCACAACGCCAATATGCTTTGTCTGGCGGATGAAGCCCACGGCACCCATTTTTATTTCGGGGAAGATATGCCGGTTTCCGCCATGAAAGCGGGGGCGGATATGGCCGCCGTCTCCATGCATAAAAGCGGCGGAAGCCTCACCCAGTCCAGCCTGCTTCTTACAGGCCCTAATATCAACGCGGGGCATGTGCGGCAGATCATCAACCTGACCCAGACGACTTCCGGAAGCTACCTTTTGATGTCCAGCCTGGATATCAGCCGCCGAAACCTGGCTTTAAGAGGAAAAGAAGTTTTTTCCAAAGTGATCGATATGGCAAACTATGCCCGGGACGAAATCAACGCCATCGGAGGCTATTACGCCTTTGGCGAAGAGCTTGTCAACGGGGATTCCATTTTCGATTTCGACCCCACAAAGCTCAGCGTATATACAAGGGATATAGGCCTGGCGGGAATCGAGGTATACGATATTCTCCGGGATGAATACGACATCCAGATCGAATTCGGGGATATAGGCAATATCCTCGCGTATCTCTCCATAGGGGACCGCCCCCAGGAGCTGGAAAGGCTGGTCAGCGCCCTTGCGGATATACGCCGCTGCCATGAGACGGATTCCAGCGGACTTTTGAGCCAGGAATATATCGATCCGGAGGTTGTAACCAGCCCCCAGGAAGCCTTTTACGCCAGGAAGAAAAGCGTTCCCATTGAGGAAAGCGCAGGGCTTGTGTGCAGCGAGTTTGTTATGTGTTATCCTCCGGGAATTCCCATTCTTGCGCCGGGCGAACGGATCACAAAGGAGATTTTGGATTATATAGAATACGCCAAGATCAAAGGCTGTTCCATGACGGGGCCAGAAGATCCGGATATTTTACACCTCAATGTTCTGGAGTAAGGAGGAGACTATGGAACTTTGGTTTAGTGAATTTCATGCGCCGGATGTAAAACACAGTATCCGTGTGAACACCCACCTCTTTTCCCAAAAAAGCGATTACCAGCAGATTGACATTTTTGATACACCCGCTTTCGGGCGCGTTTTAACCCTGGACGGCAACGTGATCCTGACGGAACGGGATGAATTTATCTATGACGAAATGATTACCCATGTGCCTATGTCCGTGCATCCCGGTATACGCGATATTCTTGTGATCGGCGCCGGAGACGGAGGCGTTGTCCGGGAGCTGGCCCGATACGATACGGTGGAGCGTATCGACCTTGTGGAAATGGATCCCCAGGTTTTGGAAGCCTGCCGGAAATATCTTCCGGAAAACGCCAGCCGTCTGGATGACAGCCGCGTCCATATTTATTTCGATAACGCTTTGCGGTTTATCCGCCGCTGCAAGGATCAGTATGATCTGATTATTGTGGATTCTACCGATCCCTTCGGCCCCTCCGAGGGATATTTTACCCGTGAATTTTACGGAAGCTGCTACAACGCCCTTCACGACGACGGTATTATGGTCAATCAGCAGGGCAGTCCGTTTTTTGAGCATGACGCCCAGGCCATGCAGAGAAGCCACCAGCGGATCGCGAATATTTTTCCCATCTGCCGGGTGTATCAGGCTCATATTCCCACTTATGCGGCGGGATACTGGCTTTTCGGCTTTGCCAGTAAAAAATACCATCCTATAGACGATTTGAATGCGGAAAAATGGCTGGCTCTGCATCTGGGCACCCAATATTACACCACAAAGCTGCATATAGGGGCCTTTTATCTGCCGGCCTTCCTGGAAAAAATGCTGATGGAGGTTGAAAAAAGGCCATGAATAAAAATGTGGAAACGTTTATCGGGTGCGACAGCGAATATGAGGATTCCCCTATCGTTCTGTTTGGAGCCCCTTTTGATTCTACAACAAGCTTTCGCCCGGGCGCCCGTTTCGGTTCAGCGGCCATACGCCATGAAAGCTTCGGGCTGGAAACCTACAGCCCCTATCAGGATAAGGACCTAACCGACGGAGCCGTTTTCGACTGCGGCGATCTGGAGCTCTGTTTCGGCAGCGCTGAATCCGCTCTGGAAGCCATAGAAAAGAGAACGGAGGAAATTCTCAGGGACGGAAAACTGCCCGTCATGCTGGGCGGAGAGCATCTGGTAACCCTGGGCGCCGTACGCTCCATAGCCAAAAAATACCCGGATCTGCATATTATCCACTTTGATGCCCACGCCGACCTGCGGGACGACTATCTGGGAGCAAAGCTCAGCCACGCCTGCGTGCTGCGCCGCTGCCACGACCTTTTGGGAGACGGCAGGATCCATCAATTTTGCATACGCAGCGGGGATAGATCGGAATTTCTCTTCGCCAGGGATCATACAGACATGCATCCTTTTGGTTTCGAGGGCCTCTCTGCGCTTGTGGACCGTCTGGCGGAAAGCCGTGCGCCGGTGTATTTCACTTTGGATCTGGATTGTGTGGATCCTTCGGCTTTTCCCGGAACCGGCACTCCCGAAGCCGGGGGCGTATCCTTCCCCGAGCTTATGCGGGCCATGCTTCTGGTATCCAGGACAAACGTGGTGGGCGCGGATATAAACGAGCTTGCCCCCATGCTGGATCCCAGCGGCGCATCTACCGCGCTGGCCTGCAAGGTTGTCCGGGAGTGGCTTATATCCCTTCAAAAAACCGCATAAATAGAAAAGATAAAAGGAGAAGAAACAAAATGAGCAGAGTATTGGTAATAGGCTGCGGCGGCGTTGCCAACGTGGCTATACGGAAATGCTGTCAGGTGAGCGACGTGTTTACAGAGCTGTGCATCGCCAGCCGGACAAAGGCAAAATGCGATGATCTGAAGGCCGCCCTGGAAGGGAAAACGGCTACTAAAATCACCACTGCCCAGGTAAACGCAGATCACGTGGACGAAGTGATCGACCTTATAAAAAGCTATAAACCGGATCTTGTTATGAATATCGCCCTTCCCTATCAGGATCTTACCATTATGGACGCCTGCCTTGCATGCGGCGTAAACTATATGGATACCGCCAATTACGAGCCTGAAGATACGGACGATCCCCAGTGGCGGGCCATCTATGAAAAGCGCTGCAAGGAAGCCGGTTTTTCCGCCTATTTTGATTACAGCTGGCAGTGGGCATACCGGGAAAAATTTGAAAAAGCGGGCCTTACGGCTCTCCTTGGCTGCGGGTTCGATCCGGGCGTTACCCAGGCATACTGCGCCTATGCCAAAAAGCATGAATTTGATACCATCGACACCATCGACATTCTGGATTGCAACGGCGGCGACCATGGTTATCCCTTTGCAACCAATTTCAATCCTGAAGTGAATCTCCGGGAAGTTTCCGCCCCGGGCAGCTACTGGGAAGACGGCCATTGGGTGGAAATTCCGGCCATGAGCATCAAGAGAACCTACGATTTCGACTGCGTGGGCCAAAAGGACATGTATCTTCTCCACCATGAGGAAATCGAGTCCCTTGCCCTCAATATTCCGGAAGTGAAAAGGATCCGCTTCTTTATGACCTTCGGCCAAAGCTATCTCACCCATATGAAATGTCTGGAAAATGTGGGGATGCTCTCTACCGTTCCCATCCAGTTTGAGGGGCATGAAATCGTGCCTATCAAATTCCTCAAAGCCCTTTTGCCGGATCCCGCCAGCCTGGGCCCCCGGACACATGGCAAAACCAATATCGGCTGTATTTTCACAGGGAAAAAAGACGGCAAAGAGAAGACCTATTCCATTTATAACGTGTGCGACCACCAGGAATGCTATAAAGAGGTGGAGAGCCAGGCTATCAGTTATACAACGGGCGTTCCCGCCATGTGCGGCGCTTTGATGCTTTTAACTGGGAAATGGAACAAAGCCGGCGTGTATACTGTGGAAGAATTCGATCCCGATCCCTTCCTCGATGCCCTGGACACATACGGCCTTCCCCGCAGGGAAAACCATGATCCCGTTTTGGTGGAGTGATCTATGAGCACGGAAAACAGAGCGGTTTTTTCCTCCCTTGAAGGAAAAAGCCCCGAGGACGTTTTTGCCCAAATCCCCACCCCTTCCTATATTCTTGAGGAAAAGCAGCTGCTCCGCAACGGGCAGCTGCTTGCCCAAGTAGCCCAAAATACAGGATGCAAAATCCTTTTGGCCCAAAAAGCTTTTTCAAACTTTGATTTTTACCCTCTCCTTTCTCCGTATCTTTCCGGCACGGAAGCCAGCGGCCTGTATGAAGCCCGGCTGGGCAAAGAAAAAATGCCCGAAGGTGAGGTGCATGTTTTCTGCGGCGCATACCGGGAGGATGAATTTGAGGAGCTTTTGCTCTATGCGGATCATATTGTATTCAATTCCCCCCGCCAGCTTCAAAAATTCGGAAAACGAGCCAAGGAACAGGGAAAAAGCGTGGGTCTGCGCATCAACCCGGAACACTCCACCCAGGAAGGGCACGCCATCTATGATCCCTGCGCGCCGGGCAGCCGGCTGGGAACCACCAAAGCCCTCTGGGACCGGTATATGACAGAGGAGCTTATTTCCTTGCTGGACGGCCTTCACTTTCACACCCTCTGTGAGCAGGATTCCGACGCCCTTGCGTCCACACTGCAAGCAGTGGAAGAAAAATTCGGAGACGTCCTCCCCCGCATGAAGTGGCTCAATATGGGGGGCGGGCATCATATTACGAAAGAAACCTACGACGTGCCCCGTTTGGAAAAGACCCTTACCTATGCGAAAAACAAATGGGATCTGCAGGTCTATTTGGAGCCGGGAGAGGCGGTGGCGTTAAACGCAGGCTACCTTGCCAGCCGTGTCCTGGATATTGTGGAAAACGGGAATACAAAGATAGCCATTCTGGATACAAGCGCGGCATGCCATATGCCCGATGTAATCGAAATGCCCTATACTCCTCCCCTCTACGGCGCGGACGAAAACGGAAGCCAACCGTACGCCTATCGTCTGGGAGGCCCCACATGCCTTTCGGGAGACATAATCGGCGATTACACCTTCGACCATCCCCTGCAGGAAGGGGAGCTGCTTCTTTTCGGCGATATGGCCATTTACACTACCTGCAAAAACAATACCTTTAACGGCATGCCTTTGCCCGATATATGGAAGCGTTCCCCAAAGGGAGAGCTTTCCAATCTGCTTCATTTTGGCTACAGCGATTTTGAAAGACGGCTGGGAAGAGCTAAAGAGGAAACATAAAACCTATTCCCCAAATACACCAATATGAAAAAACACCTGCTTCTGCCCCTTCTTTTCAGAGAGGGCCTGGCAGGTGTTTTTCTTTGCTATATTTTTCTGATTTTTATACACAATATAGAAAAGTCAATCTGTTTTTATGCGTATGCTTCTCGTTAATCACCGGCGCACTCGTATAGCTTTTTTATACAATATGGGGTTTTAGCACCGTAAAAGAATTTTTCTCATATTGTATAAGGCCGTCCCGCCGCATTTTGGAAAGCTCATTGGATAGGGCGCTCCTGTCCACTCCCAGATAGTCGGCCAATTGCTGGCGGCTGTAGGGGATACTAAACGAATAGCTCCCCGTTCTTTTTATACATTCCGAAAAATAGGACAAAAGCCTCCCCCGGATGGATTTGGAACCGGTGTGCAAAATTCGCCTGGAAAGCTGCAAACTTTTTTCGGCGCATACCCGCAGAAGATTGCGAATCAGTTTCGTATGGAAAACACAAGCGTTGCTGCAGGTGGAGAGAGCCTTGCCTATATGCATAAATAAGACGGTGGTGTCTTCCGCGGCAACCACCGAAATAAGCAGCGGCTCTCCGGGAACACAGGCATACGCTTCCCCAAAGACAGCCCCCGGGGAAGCATTTCCCAAAATGGTAGTATTTCCCCATACATCGCTGCAGGAAATGATAACCATTCCCGAGAGCACAATGCCGATTTTTTCCGTTGGTTCTCCTTCCTGCAGGATCACTTCCCCTTTTTTATACTCCTTTCTGAAAGCAGAGAGGCATGAAAGAAGCGCTTCCATATCCTTTTCTTCTATATCTCGAAACAGTTCCGTATGGGAGATTTTCATTTTTACGTCTCCTTTTTGTTGTTATAACAACATACATTCTTTTTCGATTCTACTATACTATCCTTGTAAGTTCAATAGGGCTTGAAAGGAGAAAAACACAATGATTCGAAAAATTATAAAAATAGACGAAGAAAAATGCAACGGCTGCGGCGCCTGCGCAGCGGCCTGCCATGAAAGCGCCATCGGTATGGTGGATGGAAAAGCCAAACTGCTTCGGGACGATTACTGCGACGGCCTGGGAGATTGTTTGCCCGCCTGCCCTACGGGGGCCATTACTTTTACAGAGCGGGAAGCGGCCGCCTACGATGAAAAAGCCGTAATGGAAAATAAGCAAAAGAAGGTCCGCCAAGCATTTGCCTCTGCGCCGCATCCGGGCTGCCCCGGGCATCAGGCGCACCGATTTAACCGCAGCTCGACCCCGGCCCAGCCGGCTCAAACATCGAAGCCAGCCTCTCAGCTTGGCCAGTGGCCCTGCCAGATCAAACTGGCGCCTGTCAACGCGCCTTATTTTGAAGGCGCCAAGCTGCTCATCGCCGCGGACTGCACCGCTTTTGCATATGCCAATCTCCACAGCGAATTTATGAAAGGCAAGATCACCCTTATAGGCTGCCCAAAACTGGATAGCATCGATTACAGCGAAAAATTATCCCAGATCATAAAGCTGAATTCCATTCAGAGCGTAACGATTATTCGCATGGAAGTCCCCTGCTGCGGCGGATTGGAAATGGCTGCCAAGAAAGCCATTCAGGAAAGCGGAAAATTTATCCCCTGGCAGGTTGTGACCCTGTCTGTGGACGGCAGGATCTTAGACTGAAACCAGGCCGTATTGTATCTCTTTAACTCCATTATTTTTACATTGTCCTATTATTGTATGTATCCTCAAAATAGTAGTAAGGATTGCTATAGTCCCTAAGACAAAAGACAGCCCCAAGAAAAGGGGCTGTCTTTTGTCTATAAGCATGCTCTAATCCTATTTGTCGTATATACATTTGAATCAGATGCTTTTTATTGGGAAAAATACCGTGTATATGCCCCTCCGTTTTTAAAGGCAATCCTACCCTGCCCACAATCATTCTGGCAGATGTATGTATATTTGGTTAACATAAAATAATCTATATAAAAAACCATACTAATTTTGAAATTTACTGTTGCCAAACCCCATAAACAGTGCTAGTATGAAGGTAGTTGATAAAACGTTTTACCAAGGTGGTGAATCTCATTGCTGCATGTTGTGGAGCAGAAGCTGGATCCAAAGGTATTTATGCTGCTGCGAAAAAAAGTAGGCTTTCAGTTTTATTCTTTGGAAGATTGCTCTGCCGCTTTGAAAAACACACTCTATACGGTAGAAATCCGCGAAGAAGATAAAACAATAGGAATCGCGCGGATCGTTGGGGACGGCAGAATCGTCTTTTTCATCAAAGATGTGGTTGTAGACCCCCGATTTCAAAGGAAAAGGGATCGGCAGAATGCTTATTGAAGCTATGTTTAACTACATTCAGCAACACGCCTGTAAAATGGCTTATGTAGGTCTGATGGCAACGCCTGGAACAGAAGAGTTTTATGAAAAGTTTGGATTTATACGCAGGCCTACCGACGGCTTAGGCTGCGGAATGGTTTTGTATATTTCCGAGGCAAACCATCCAAACGGTCAGGATAACAAATGAGGAAAGATGAGGTGTCAACATGAAAAAGGTATTGGTATTCGGCAGCCTGAATATGGATCTGACAATTGAATGCGACGTTATGCCCCAAGCGGGGGAAACATTGGAAGGCCGCAACTTTTTCACCAACCCCGGAGGCAAAGGCGGAAATCAAGCGGTGGCCGCGGCCAAGCTGGGAGCTCCAACCTACATGATTGCCCGGGTTGGGAAGGATCTATTCGGCAGGCAGCTTCGGGAATCCCTGGAAGGCTACGGAGTGGACTGCACCTATATGACGGAAAGCGCCTTAAACAGCACGGGAGTAGCCGTCATAACCAGATGTGAAGGGGATAACCGCATTATTCTCAGTTCGGGAGCCAATCACGAAATGAAAGGGCCGGACGTGAAAAGCATTCTGGAAAAGATCAGCAATCCTCAGGATATTTTCATGACCCAATATGAATGCAACGCCCAGGCTGTAATCGACTCTCTGGCCGCAGCAAAACAGCATCAGCTCTTTACTCTTTTCAATCCTGCTCCGGCAAAGGCGATTCCTCCTGAAGCATATAAAAACATTGATCTGCTTGTTGTGAACCAAACGGAATGTGAATTTCTCACCGGCATCTATCCTACCGACGAAAACAGCTGCCAAACGGCACTGAACCGTTTCTCCGCAATGGGGGTGGGCAATGCCATTATTACCTTGGGAAGCCGGGGCAGCATCTGCCGTATAGGAGAAAAAATGGTGCAGGTAGACAGCTATTCTGTTCCCAATGTAGACACCACCGCCGCAGGAGACGCCTATATTGGTGCATTGGCCAGCGCTCTTGTGCGGGAAGAACCTTTGGAAGATTGTATGCGGTATGCAACGAAAGCGGCTGCTTTAACCATCACCAAGCAGGGTGCACAAATTTCCATACCGTATCAAAACGAAATAGAAATGTATTTTAAGGAGGAATAACCATGAGCAAGCGTCCGATCATTATTGACACCGACCCGGGAATTGATGATGCCGTAGCAATCGCCATCGCTCTTTTCAGCGATGAACTGGATGTGCGTCTGCTTACAACCGTGGCCGGCAACGTATCTCTGGACAAAGTAACCTACAACACTCTGCGGCTTCTGAAATTCTTCGGCAAAGAAGTGCCTGTGGCAAAAGGTGCCGCCGCTCCCCTGATCCTGCCCCTGCAGGACGCCAGCAATGTGCACGGCAAAAGCGGTATGGAAGGCTTTGATTTTGAAGAGCCGGACGATCACCTGCTTCTGAAAGAAAACGCCGTGGAAGCCATGCACCGCGTGATTATGGAAAGCGACGAACCCATAACGTTGGTGCCCATTGCGCCTTTAACCAACATAGCGCTTCTCTTAAAGGTATATCCGGAGGTTAAAGAAAATATCCGGGAAATTGTGCTTATGGGCGGATCCGCCAGCCGGGGAAATAAGGGCGTTATGTCCGAATTCAACATTGCTACCGACCCGGAAGCCGCTAAAATCGTCTTTGACTGCGGCCTGCCCATCGTTATGGCCGGGCTGGACGTAGGCTGGAAAGCACTGGTTCTTCCCGAGGACAGCGCCAAATTGCCCTCTTTGGGTGAAGTGGGACGTATGGCACACTGCCTGTTCCAGAAATATCGGGGCGGCAGCATGAAAACCGGCCTGAAAATGTACGACAGCTGCGCTATGGCGTATCTGCTGAAACCGGAAATGTATGAAATTGTGGATACGTATGTAGATGTGGAGCTCAAAGGCAGCATGACTGCCGGCTGCACGCTGGTTGATCTCAAAGGCTATCTTGGCAAACCAAACAATGCAAAAGTTTGTCTGGATATTAACCAGGAAATGTTCCGGGAATGGTTCCTGGAAAGCATTGCGAAATGTGTATAAATAAAAAATCTGCATCCATTTCATAAAGAAAAGGAGACGAAGTCATGAATGAAATAATCATGTATGGTTCCGCACTGGTTGCCGTAGCCGTTGTGATCTTTATGCTGATTAAAAAATGGATATCAAAATCACCCTGCTTCTTATGGGCGTTGTTCTGATGTTCATTGGCGTTGGCATGGGCAACGGCATTGCCGTTACAGATTTTGTTTCTACAGGCGCCGTATGGCTGGATCCTTTGAAAGCCATAGCGGATCAGTTCAAAAGCACATTAAGCTCCGCAGGCTTCATCATTCTCATTTTGGGCGGCTATTCCGCTTATATGAGCTCCATTGGAGCAAATGATGTAACCGTAAGTGTGCTGACAAAGCCTATCGGCAAGATCAAATCCGTGTATGTCCTTGTGCCGGTAGTTTTCCTGCTGGGCAACCTGCTCTCCCTGGTAATCCCCAGCGCATCCAACCTTGCCATTATTTTGTTGGCCACCTTGTTCCCCGTTATGGTAAACGCAGGCATGAGCCCCCCTTACCTCCGCAGGCATTATCGCTACTACCGCTACGGTTATGCCCACTCCTCTGGGATCCGATAACGTGGCTATCGCCGAAGAGCTGGCTAAAACCACACAGTTTGCCGGTTTAACCGCAACCGACTATGTGTTCCGGTATCATGCTCTGATTTCCATTCCCACCCTTCTGGTTATGGCTTTGGCTCACTATTTCTGGCAGAAACATATGGATAAGAAAGCAGGAAATGATCGTCTCAGCGAACTCGCAGACGTTAAAGATGTAAAAACCATTGAAGGCGGCGCCCTGTTCAAAACTGTATACGCCATTCTTCCTTTGCTGCCCATCCAGCTTCTGATCGCCGTTTTCGTCATTCAGTCCTTTACCAGCCTGAGCGTGAACATCAGTGTGGAAGTCGCCACTCTGTTCTCCTTTGTGATCGCGCTGATCTGCGAGATCATCCGCAAGCGGAAAGTCAAAGCCGCTTTGGATGGAACGGAGACCTTCTTTAAAGGTATGGGCGGCGCTATGCCCATAGTTGCCCTGCTGGTTGCTGCTTCCGTCTTTGTAACAGGCCTGAATTCCATTGGTCTGATCAATGCTCTGCAGAATGCTATGCTGGGTATCCAGGGCAGCGGCTTGGGATTTGTTCTCCCGCTCATCTTGGTTGGTCTTACCGCTCTGATCGTTATTCTCAGCGGCAGCGGCACAGCTCTGTTCTTTGCCATGGTTCCCCTTATGGTTCCTTTGGCGGAAGCCGCCGGCATCAACGTTCTGGCTGTCAGCGTTCCTATGGGACTTGCAGGCAACCTGCTGCGCGCCGTATCGCCTGTATCTGCTGTTGTAATGATCGTTGCCGGTTCCGTAAAGAAGAGCCCCATCGAAGTGGTCAAACGTACCTCTGTTCCCATGATCATCGGCACAATATTCATGTTTGTTCTTTCTATGATTATTTTCCTGCCCATGGGATGATATAATGAAATGCTGGGCCTATACTTTCAGGAAAGGTGATGAGCCGCAAATGGGTGTAACTATCAAGGACATTGCAAAAGAAGTGGGTCTTTCTGTCAGCGCCGTTTCCCTGGTTTTAAATAACCGGCCCTGCCGCATATCAGCAGAAAAAAAAGAACAAATCTTTGCAATAGCCAAACGACGTCACTATATTCCCAATCAGGCGGCACGAAGCCTGGTGACCAAAGAATCCCGTATGCTGGCGCTGATCCTGCCGGATATCGAAAACACCTTTTTTTCCTCTCTGGCAAAGCGAATAGAGGATTGCTGCCGCCGGGAAGGCTATATGCTTCTCATTGCCAATTCCAATGACAGCTACGAACAGGATAAGAACCTCCTTCGCAGCATTACCGCCCGAGGGGTGGATGGCCTCTTTATGATCGTAAGCAATGAATCATACCAATATAAAGCAAAGCTGATCCAGCAGTTAAAACATCTTCCTATCCCCTATGTGATGGTGGATAGAATATACGAGCAGCTCAGCTGCGATAAGGTTCTGTATGATAACGAGAAGGGAGCTTATTTGGCCGTACGGCATCTGCAGGAGCACGGCCACACCCGTATCGGCTGCGTGGTAAACACGGCCTCCAATAACGGTATGCTGCGTCTTAAGGGCTATAAACACGCGTTGGAAGAACGGGGAATCGAATACAATCCCTGTTATGTAACCGAAGGAGATTATCGTTTTGAAAGCGGCTACGAGGCTGCCTCTCGGCTGTTGGAAACAGACATAACCGCGGCTTTTGTCAGCAACGACATGATGGCTATAGGGTTCTTAAAAAAGCTGTATGAGCTTGGCAGACAAGTCCCAAAAGATTTTTCTTTAGTAGGGTATGATAATTCTCTTTCTCCGTTTGTGTTGGGTGTTCAACTCACTTCTGTTGCACAGGATCCCCAGCTATTAGGGGAAGAAGCCTGCCGTCTGCTCACAAACCGCTTAAAGGACAAGGATACTCCTCCCAGCACCATCTGTCTTCCCCCTCAGCTGGTTATCCGCAGCAGTGTGGAACCTCCTCTCCATTCCCCTGACTGCATTTAAAATCAAAGATGGAATGGATCTGTAACATCGCTGCAAAATACGGAAGGAATGTGATTTGAATGGGACCTTTTTATTATATTGTCCGAAAACTGGACGGCGATTATGCACACCTGGAAAGAGTCGACCTGCAGGACGGAGAACTGTTTCCGGTAGCCAGGGCTCTTCTTCCGGAAGAAATTGAAGAAGGCACAAAGCTTCTCTGGGAAAACCTGGTTTATTCCATTGTAGATGCATAAGGGATAGGATGCCCTTCCTTTTCGGAATCCGGTATTGCACTATATAAAGCATTTGGATATGCCCAAAAGGATAAGGGCGATTCCACTGATCCATTCCCCTCCGGAACGGAAATGGGCTGAAAGAGATAAACCCATCCGGCTCCCCAGAAAGACCGCGGCGGCGCTGCAGGCTAGAGACAGGATCCCTGCCAGAAGCGGGTTCCCCATGCCCAGCCCTGCGCCAAAGCCGGCCGCCAAACCATCCACCGAGAGCGTAGCCGCCAGGGCGGCAGCTTCCCCGGGAGAAAGCTTTCTGGAAGAATCCCAGTCAGCTTTGGCGGGATCCGCATATATTTTCAATATACAGCGCATATGTAAGATCCGAAAATGGAACTCCCGTTCCTTTCGGCGGATCCATCCCTTTACCAGGCTGTCAAAGAGTTTATAAACTCCAAGCAAAACCAGTATACCGGCCCCTAACCCCTGGGCAAGACCCGCAGAAAAAACCGGCGCCAGAAGATTCCCCAGCCATAAAGAAGCCGTCAGTGTGGAGCTGCAGATTCCAGCAATAATGAAAAGAGAGCGCAGCGGAATCTTAACCTTTTCCACCCCGCAGGAAAAGCCTGCGGTTAAGGCGTCGATTGAGGATGCCAGCGCTAACAGAAGAGCTTCCAAAATAGGGATCGCTACAATTTCCATACCATTTCCCCCTATGCAACCGGAAATGCAATCCGATTTGCTTGTTGTGCTGTTGTATTCTATTCACACAGACGGAAACGGGTGAAAAAAGCCCCGTGCCTGCCTGTATAAAACAGATCAAACACGGGGCAATTGGAGATTATATTTTCTGATTTGTATTGTGCTCTTTCAACAGCCCATCCTTCACATCCCACAGCTTCTGGGAAAGATCCACATAATACTGATGGGGGTTTTCAAAACGGGTCACTTCGTCCCAAAGGGTTCCTACCTGGGCTGCGCAATATTCCTTGATCTCCTTCAGGGATTTCTCTTCAACCAGGCATTTCCCTTTTTCGAAGATTTTCTCCTGGATGCAGACCGCCCGGAAATTCGTGACAGTTTTCCGCTTCCATACATGTTCCGGGTCGAATATTTCATAGGGCTTTGTATCGTCTATCACTTCTTCATGGAGAGTCAGTACATCGGCGATAGCCTTTCCCGTTTCCCGGTCAAACAGGCGCCAAATTTTCTTAAAGCAGGGCGTTGTGATCTTGGAAACATTTTCGCTGATTTTAATTTTCGGAATAACATTTTCGTCTTTATCCTCCACTGCCGCCAGCTTATACACACCGCCGAAGACGGGTTCGGGAGATGCGGTTATCAATCTTTCTCCTACTCCGAAGCTATCCACCTTGGCGCCCTGGATCAGCATATCCCGGATAATGTATTCATCCAGCGAATTGGAAGCGCAGATCTTGCAATCGGGGAATCCTGCCTCATCCAGCATCTTCCGGGCTTTTTTGGAAAGATAGGTAATATCGCCGCTGTCAATACGGATACCGGCAGGGCGGAATCCTCTGGGAACTATTTCTTCCTTAAAGATCTTAATGGCGTTGGGAACGCCCGATTTCAGCACATTATACGTATCTACCAGCAGCATACAGGCGGAAGGATACTCCCTGGCGTATGCGCGGAAAGCGTCCAGTTCGCTGTCGAAAAGCTGAACCCAGGAATGCGCCATGGTTCCCAAAGCCGGAATCTGGTATTCCCGGTCGCAAATGGTGCAGGCTGTTCCCACACAGCCTCCAATATAGGCTGCTCTGGCGCCATATACTGCGCCGTCGGGCCCCTGGGCGCGGCGGGAACCGAATTCCATAACCGCTCTGCCTTCCGCCGCACGGACAATCCTGTTGGCTTTGGTGGCGATCAGGCTCTGGTGGTTGATTGTAAGCAGAATCATTGTCTCGATCAATTGGGCCTGAATAACCGGCCCGCGGACCGTCACAATAGGCTCGCCGGGAAAAATAGGTGTTCCTTCCGGAATAGCCCAGATATCGCAGGCAAATGCAAAGGAACGGAGATATTCCAGAAAACGTTCATTGAAAATTCCCGTAGAACGGAGATAGTCAATATCTTCCTCTGTAAATGTCAGGCCTTTTAAATAGTCCACAACCTGCTGGACTCCGGCCATCAGAGCAAATCCGCCTTGATTCGGGACCTTACGAAAAAACATATCAAAATACGCGATTGTGTTTTCGTAACCATTGGCTAAATAGCCGTTGGCCATCGTCAGCTCATAAAAATCCGTAAGAAGCGTTAGATTTCTGCTTCCAATTCCATTGAGCTCGTTCATATTTTCCATCTCCGATCTTAAAACAAGGGCGCTCCTCTCCATAAACAGGATTTTGGCCTTTTTATCCCGCCTGCATATGAGCCGAAAAAGGCATGGAGCAAACCATGATGCAAAGTTTACGGGAAATTTTCCCTTATTTTCTGCTTAAACATGTATAATAGTATTATAGCAAACAAAACTAAAAATAACAATCAAAAAAAGGAAGTCCATTTTCGCTATTCCTCTCTGGAAGAATATGAACGAATTGATAATTTTCTCACAACCTTCTTGAAAATATAATTTATTTATTGCAATTTGTACAAATAGCTACTATAATGTAAGAGGTTAATATTCATTGTCCGCAGAGAGTTAAGAGTTCAATGAATTTTAAGTTGTAGGGATGCACTAAAAGCGCCGTATGACGGCAAATCTAAGTTTATAGGGAGATGAACAACATGCGACTCAGAAAACAAGCACTTGGCACTCGGAATTTAGTTGGAGCCCGCGTTGAAATGGCACGGAAAAATCTTGGTATGAAACAAAAGGAGCTTCTTGCCCAGCTTCAGGTAAACGGTGTAGACATGAATGCCTCCGGTCTTTCCAAGCTGGAAGGTCAGATTCGGTACGTTACGGACTACGAACTGGCCGCTCTTGCGAATATCCTGAACGTTTCCGTAGATTGGCTGCTCGGCCGGGAAAATTAACTGTATATTCCATGATATAATGCGTTCCGTTTTAAAAACGGGGCGCATTTTTTATACTCTCCCCGGCTAGTTTTCTACCATTTCATGGAAACATCCTCCTTTTGCAGTATATACTTGACAAAGCATACCGAATCTTTTATACTTTAACTGTATTAATCAAACTATTACAGTATAAACAGAGGTGATGACATGATCTTGCTGGACTATAAAAGCCGCCAGCCCATATATGAGCAATTATATAACAGCTTTGCAAAAATGGCGGCTCTGCATGTAATGCATGGAGGCGAGCAGCTTCCCTCTGTGCGCGCGTTAGCCCAGAGCCTTGGGATTAATCCCAACACGGTGCAAAAGGCCTATCAGCTTCTTGAGCGGGACGGCATCATCTATAGCATCCCCGGAAAAGGTTCTTTTATTGGAGAAACCACCCGTTTGGAAAGGGAAAGGCTGGAAGCAGCGGAGGAACTGAAAAATACCGTTGTAAAAGCGCAGAACGTTTCCCTTACCCCTGATGAGATCCGCGGGATTGTGGAGGAAGCGCTGAAAGGAGGCATATCGCCATGATTGAATCGAAGCAGCTTACCAAGAAATTCGGGTCTACCATCGCACTTAACGGCATCACTTTTACAATCGGAGACGGCTCCGTGTTTGGGCTTGTAGGAAGCAACGGCGCCGGAAAATCTACATTTCTCCGCACAGCCGCCGGTATCTACAAACCGGATGGGGGCAGCCTTTTGGTAGATGGATTTTCTCCCTATGCAGACGTTTCCATTCGGAAACAGCTTTTCTTCATTTCTGATTTTCCCTATTTTCCTTCCCAATTCACTTTAATGGATATGTTTTCCTTCTATCGTGCCTTCTACCCCAGCTGGGATCCGGTTCACTGCAAAAAATTGTGCGGCCTGTTCCCTCTTGACAGCAAGCAGAAGATCCTTTCCATGTCCAAAGGAATGCAGCGCCAGGCAGCGCTGATCTGTGCTCTATCCACCCACCCCAAACTATTGCTGCTGGATGAAATATTCGATGGCCTGGATCCTGTTATCCGCCAGCTTCTCCGGCAGCTTCTGGCCGATGGAGTGGCTTCCTCGGGAATGAGCGTAGTGATAGCTTCCCATAACCTGCGGGAGCTGGAAGACGTCTGCGACCATGTGGGATTGTTCCATAAAGGCGGCGTGGTTTTGGATAAGGAATTGGACGATTTGAAACTGAATATCTGCCGTGTGCAGGCTGTTTTTCCTCCTCTTCCGGAAGACGCTTTCCAAGGGCTGGATATTATCCGAAAAGATACCTTGGGCTCTTTGGTCACTATGGTGATCCGGGGGGATAAAATACAAACAGAAGAAACGCTGCGAGCTCTGCATCCCATCTTTTTAGAGGCTCTCCCCCTGACTTTGGAGGAGGTATTTATCAGTGAAATGGAGGCGGCCGGTTATGACATCGACAACATCCTTTCGTAATTTTCTTAAAGAACTAGCAGCCGTATGGAAACAGAGCCTGCGCCAGACCCGAGGCGTTACGCTGCTTTATGGTATTCTAACCCTGGTTTTTATACCGCTTATTCTGATTTTTATTCTTGCGGCAGCCTGGCAGGAGCAAAACGTTCCCTATATCGCTTCTATTGCAGCAGGATCCATTCGTATCCTATTTCCCCTTATTTTCGCTCCCCTTGTGAGTATTTTTTCCCTTTTGTATTCCTTCCTGCTCTGCCACTACATGCAGAACAAACGCAGCGTGGATCTATACCACGCCCTGCCCCTGAAAAGGGAATCTATGCTTTTGGGCCGTTTTTTGGCTTCCCTTACTGTTCACGCTCTCGTCATTGCGGTCAATACCGTATTTCTTATGGGCATTTATATAGGCTTCCGGCTCCATACCGTTGCCGATGCTCAAAGCCTGCCGGGGCTGATCCTGCAGTCTGCGGGCATCCAGTTTCTCATGGCCGGCGCAATCACAGCCTTTACCTTCGCGGTGATCGTATGCTGCGGCACTGCTTTCGATTCTCTGGTTTCCGTTTTTGCAATCAATCTTTCCGTGCCCATTCTGATTGCGCTGTGTTTCGCGTATATTGCAGGGTGCCTTCCCGGATACACATCCTCCATTGCGGGCTGGAGCTCCCAATATTTTTTCCTGAGTCCTTACATCGGCATCTATTTTATGGCCTCTTTTGATACAGCCCTGCTCTGGTGGTGGATTGTATCCATCCCCCTATTTTTGGGAGCGGCCCTGATCCTCTATCATTTCCGCAAAAGTGAAGCGGCGGAAACGAGCTTTGCCTTTCCTCTGCCCAAAATCATCATTCGTTTCCTCATAACCCTGGCAGGCGGAATGGCCATAGGGAGCATTGCCCAGGCTCTTACAGCCGCCAATTACTACCTTTGGTTCTTCCTTGGCTCTTTCTGCTCTCATCTTGTGCTGGAAGTTATCTACGACAGAGGCTTCAAGGGTTTTTCCAAAAGTCTGATTGCTTATGGGGCCGCCGTAGTGGTTAGCTGTTCCTTTTTCGGTGTAGTCGCTTTTGGCGGTTTCGGATACGATACAGCCGTCCCCGCCGCCGACACTGTGGAATGGGTGGAATATGCTGGCAATGGAACGAGATCCCTTACCCTCTGCGATGCATCGGGTTCTTCCTATACATTTTCTTCCGTGGTGGAAGATCCCCAAAGGCTGGAAGATCTGCAAAAAGCCCATTCGGAATGCGTGCAAAATATCCGTTCCCAATCCTATCCCTATTTTTATAAAAATTCTCTCTTTGGGGTATTCTTTAACGGGTATAGCACTTCTCCCGTTTCCTTCACCTATCACCTTAAGGATGGGAGCACCCTCCGCCGTTCTTATGGAGCGGCCTATTCTTCCTATCTTTCCCCGCTTTACGATTTCTTTTCCTCCAGCGGTAATCCGGAAGAAAACGTATACCATATCATCCCGCCCAGTCAGATTGATAGAGTTGTATATGTCTATTACGATGTTAACAAAGAGGCCGACGCCCAAATAGAGTTTCCCGCCACCCTGGAACAAAAAACGAAAATTCTGGATGTATTAAGCAAACAGAAAAATGCAGAAGCAATGGCGGCTGAAGTAGACACAGAAACAACAGAATATTTTGGGACACTGATTTTATATCTATCCCAAAAGGAATTTTCATTGCCGGCAGAATCTCCTTACCGCTCCCTTTTCCCGGAAGATGCAAAGTTTCATTTCCCCAGCTATTATCAGAGCATCTCTGTGGATATCTCCACTGAAAATCCCGAAATGGTGGAACTTCTCAAAAGTTTCGGCTGGGATCTGCCCAAATAAACATGCCCCTGCCCGAAATACCGGGCAGGGGCACTATTTTACTCGCTACTATATAAACCCATTTGCATTATGCGTTACTTTCACTTTTTAAAATTTAAAAAAAGTATGCAAAAAGGCCGGTAAAAAACCGGCCTTTTTTAATTCTTTCTGAATTTAAATTATTCTTCGCTGAACATATCTTTGCCCACGCCGCAAACAGGGCAAACCCAATCTTCAGGAAGATCGTTAAAAGCTGTGCCAGCGGCGATTCCGTTGTCCGGATCTCCAACTGCAGGGTCATAAATGTATCCGCATGCTTCACAAACATATTTTTCCATTTTATTAACTTCCCTTCGGGGCCTTTCGGCCTGTAAATTATGGGAATAGTATATCCCGTTTTTTACAGAAAATCAAGTTGCATCCTCTGGGAAAGTATAATTATCTTCAATATAGTCCTCTACAATACATTTTAAATGCTCTGCCAACACGGTTTCTTTACATATTCTTCTTGCAAATTCCCGCGCTTTCCGCCAACCTGCAAAACCGCCCGGGAGCAAAGCCTCTACTTTACGTATATGGGTAATCTCACAGATTTCCACCATATAGCCTTTCTTTCCGCCTCCCAGGATGTAATATTGCAGTTCCTTGTCTCTCATAAATTTCCTTCCAATTAACTGACGCATACTACACACTCCTACGGTGAACAATTTTCACGGTGATTTAATAATACAACGCTTTAGCAGAATATGCAATAGGAAAAATAGCACATTTTGAGAAAAATACAAAAAACACAGTATTTATTCTTATAGAAATTACTCTATCTCAATATCTAGTATACCAAACAAAAATTCTTCTCATTTCTCCTAACTTTCCGTTTGATTTTGTGTTTTTTTGAAAAAAATTTATTTATTTTTAACAACTATTTTCAACTGAATTTCAACCAAGAAAGAGCTATACTTTGGAATTTTTTCCATTCCATGCCCATGTTTTTTTCTTTCCAACAAAAAAGCATACAATATTACCAACTAATAACCCTAAAGCCGCGCCTGCCAATACATCTGTAGGATAATGGACAAGTAAAAACATCCTGGAAAAACCTATAAGAGCAGCCAAAACAAAGGCTGCGGTTCCCCAGCTTTTTCGGATACGAAACAGAACAGACGCAGCCGCAAAGGAGGAAGATGTATGCCCGCTGGGAAAAGAATAGCTTTCCGGCGGCGTAATCAGTAATTCCGTGGGAAAATCCTGAAAAGGGCGAGGCCTTTGAATAAGATTTTTGAGCAGCACATCTCCAAAAAGAAAGGTTGCCGCCAAAACCGCCAGCAATACAATCCCCTGTTTCCTATATGTTTTCGTGCATAAAAACCATATGGATAGGAGAATCCATATAAAACCGCCGTTTCCTAAAAATGTAACCCCGGTAAAAAAGGTTTCCGTAAAAGAGTTCCGAAAATGTTGCTGAATAAATTCTAAAATCGCCTGGTCCATATATTTTCCTCCTAAAAAAACAACTCGGACTGTAAAGTTAAATGAAAGTTGAGGACCCGTCAGGCCTTCTGGTACAATGGTTTTACCACAAACACAAAGTACTCCCAGAAAGGAGACGAGTCCTCATGGCAAAATTGTATCAAATCTGCTG
>CALWJA010000090.1 GCA_944380875.1 uncultured Clostridia bacterium | reverse complement strand
CTGCTGGGTAGGGTGCCTGGATCCAACGGTGGAGGAGATGACGCGCTCCTTCTTCGGTGTAGCGTGCCTGAATCCAACAGCGCAGGAGAGGACGCAACCGTCCTTCTGGGCAGCGTGCCTGAATCCGACAGCGCAGGAGAGGACGCGACCGTTCTTCTGGGAGGCGCCCCGTCCATGGACGGGAATGGGCAGGATGTATACATGCCCCCTATGCAGCAGCCAAATGGAACGGATGCCCAGGGAGCTTCCACGCAGCACCTGTTTCCTGGCGCGGAATTTGTGAAAAAAGAAGCGGAGGGAGAGCCTTCTGTTTCCAAAATAGAAGAAATGCCGGCGGACGAGGGCGATGCCCCACCGTTTATACCTCCCGAGAATAAAGAGAACCAGAACGGAGACAAGAAAAAGAAAAAAGGGAAACTCATAACCCTTCTCTGCGTTTTGGCTGTAGTAGTCATAGGGGCTGGAATAGGGATATTTATTAGTTTGCAGAACCATTCCTCCCTGACGCCTTTGCAGGAAGCTTTAAATCTGGGTGAAAAGTACCTGGAAGAGCTGGACTATGAAAATGCAGTTATGGCTTTTACGGAGGCTACGGAAATTGATCCCAAAAGTACGGAAGCCTATATGGGGTTGGCGCAGTCCTATACAGGGGCGCAGAAATATGAAGAGGCGGAGGCCTCTTACAGACAGCTGCTGGAACTGGATGCTTCCAATGCGGAAGGCTACCGGGAATTGGCGGAACTGTATATCCGTTTGGAAAAGCTGGAAGAAGCCAAAACCCTTTTGGAGCAGGCAGTTAATGCTACAGACGACGAAGAGTTAAAGCACTTCTATGAGGAAACGACTCCCAAGGCCCCCAGCTTCTCTTTACAGGAGGGTTCCTATGACCAGCGGCAGGAAGTAGCTATTCTGGCCGATAAGGAAAATCATGTGATTCATTATACAATCGACGGTTCGGAACCTACGGAGGAATCCCCCATTTACCAGGAACCCATTATCCTCAAAAACGGCAGGACGACGGTAAAGGCTATTTCTATCAGCAGCCGTGGGTATGTGAGCGATACGGCCTCTGCCTCCTATACGATCAATGTGGAACGGATCAAAGTGGAATTTGAGGATCCGGCCATTGAAAATGCCGTTCGGTATACTTTGGGCCTGGGATACGGCGATCTGTATAATGAGGATGTGGAACAGATAAGGGAACTGACCATAGTGGGATACGACACTGTGATGCCGGGAGAATCCGTTCTGTTTGACGAGGACAGCTATACATTCCAATCATACGGATGGGAACAGAGCTCCACAGGAAATGTGGAAACGCTCTCCGACCTTCGGTATATGCCTTTCCTTCGCCGCCTGCATATTGCCTTCCAGGAGGATTTGGATATCAGCGGCGTAGCTTCCGCCTCCCGGTTGGAAGAGCTTTCGCTCATTCATGTAGGAATTCGGGATCTTTCCCCCGTTTCGGGGCTTACAAACCTGAAAAAGCTCTGCGTGGGATGGAATGATATCAGCGACATCAGCGATTTGTCGGGCCTTACATCCCTAACAAGTCTGGGTGTATGGAATAACCGGATCACAGATATCAGCCCGGTGGGAAATATGAAGGGGCTGACGTATCTGGACTTTTCCGCAAACCGTGTTTCCGATATCTCCGCAGTATCTTCGCTGGAAAATCTCAGCAGCCTTTGGATGTATCAAAATCAGGTAACGGATTTTTCGGCTCTGGAAGGGCTTTCCCAGCTTCGGGTGCTTATGATTCGGGATAATCCCATATCGGATAAAACATCCTTGCAGAAGGTATTCCCCCGCCTGGGGCGCACGGATGTAGATGTTATAGACAGAGGAGGGCAAGCAGAATGACCTTGATGCAATGGATTATTATAGGCGTTGGAGGCGTCCTGTTTCTTGGAGGAGCCGTCCTTCTGCTTATCGGCCTTATTAAGAAGAAATCATTGGTTTTATGGAAGATCCTTCCTTCTGTTGCCATAGTCTGCGGCCTTGTGGCTGGGATTGTAACAATGGTAAACGCTACCAACGACAGCCGCCTTACAGGCCGGGAGAATTATGTGGCCTGCCGCCTGATTGAGCTGGAAAGTTATAGCCCGGCGCGGTTGGCGGCGGAAACGGCCTATGCGCGCAGTTCCAATGTGCAGTCCGCCAGGCTGGCTGTTTTGAGTTTGGCTTTGGAGGGCAAGTATGACCAGGCGGAACAGGCCGCCGGGCGCTATAATGCAACCTTCGGAGATTCCCAGCTTCAAAAATTGGCAGAACTCTCCATTAAAGGGGCAGAAGGGGAGAATGTCCGCGCAGACCTGCTTCTCATACAAAAGCAGATAAAAGCGGAAATATCCCTTTCAGAGGGAGACAGAGAAAAAGCGGAGAGTATTGTAAATATCCAGATGCAGGTAAGCACCGGGCAATACACCACTCTTTCAGAGGATTTGGAAAATCTCGCCGGGGAGTCGGATCCTCTTTCCCTGAAAGCCAGTGCCCAGGGAACTATGGCCCAGGGGGATCCGGAAGAGGCATTCGACCTTCTGGAACAGTCTGCCCTTAAGGATTCATCTTTCCCTGCAAGGGCTGCGCTGGCGCAGATGGCCGCCAACGGCTATAAGAGGGTAACCGATGCCTTCGGAAATATAGCGGACAGCGAACAGTCGGCGCTTCTGGATCAGGCAGAGAAAAAGAATCAGGAGATTGCGGACCTGCAGGAACAGATCAGCCAGCAGATGAATGAAAACCAAGAGGAAAGGGAAAGGCTGGAAAAGCAGATTGCCGATCTGGAAAAAGAAATAGAGGAACTTTATCAGGAGATGGATTCCGTTCCTGTCCGCCGGGCGGTGAACTACATTTTGGCGTATAATCCCTCGGAAGAAGACCGTTTGGCTTATGATCTCACTTTGGCGCAGCTGTATTTCCGTTCCGGTGAAATGGAAAAAGCCCGGGAGTATCTGAATGACGCTTTTGAGGAGGCTTCCTCCGGAGACAGCAGCGGATACCTTTCTCTGGAATTTGCGGATCTTTTGGAAGCGTATGACAACAGCCTGAAAGCGGGCTCTTTGGAACAAATGACAGAATCCACGGAAGAAACGGAAGAGGAGCAGACCCAGCCCTTAAACAACGATCCCAATCTTGCGGCTCAGAAGCTCCTTTCCGCCATGACCCAGTATACCTCTCCCGGCGACGTAACCTATTCGGAGACGGTAAAAGGGGAAAACGGGGAAGAAACTGTAGAGACGGTTTCCTTCAGCCAGTTCCTCCTGGAAGCGCTTCAGGAAATCCGCGCGGGATTGCATATCGGGAAAATCGATACTTCCAATTTCCCGGAAATTTCCGTAACTGTCAATCTTTCCTGGCAGAAAAAGGATCAGCAGCGGTATGGAAAGGATGATTTCCATGTGACAGAGCAAGGCGTGGAAATCGGGAATTTTGAATTGGTGGATACCTCGGAAGAGAATGTGCCCCCGCAGGTCTGCCTGGTGATGGATCACAGCGGCAGTATGGGCGGAACCAACCTGGAGCAGGCTCAGAAAGCCGTTACCAGTTTCATCCAGACGGCAGGAGCCAATATGCAGACGGGTCTGGTTGTATTTGATGATACGGCGGAGACTTTGTGCCCTGTTACAGAATCCACCGGCACTGTGCAGAGGGCTGTAGATAATGTGACGGCAGACGGAGGCACCAACATTTCCGCGGGCCTTTTGCAGGGGATGAACGCCCTGGAGAACCTTTCCGGCAACCGAATCATCATCCTTCTTTCCGACGGTGCAGACAGCGGTGAATCCGCCGCTGCGATGCCATCCGTTATCAATCAGCTTACCCAGAAAGGGATTGTAGTATATGCGGTTGGTTTCGATTTTGCGGATTCCGCTTATTTGAGCCAGATCTGCGAGGCTACCGGTGGCAAATTCCTTCGCTCGGAGACTTCGGAAGACCTGGGAAGTGTATACCAGACCATTGAAAAATTCCTCACGCAGGATTATGTTATCCGCTTTACGGTGCAGGAAGATACCTCCATTTACGACAGGGAAATCCGTATATCTCTGGACGACGGCGTTTTCGACGAGACGGATTATTTTGTAGGCGTTTCGCCGGAACGGATTGAAGAAGAAGCAAACCTGCCGCCTCAATCGGATTTCTTCCAGCAGACAGGCGGTTCCGGTAAGGAGGTGGCTGAACCATGAAAAAATCCTTTTTTGTAGGAATCGGCGTTTGTGTATTGGGATTTATTGTTTTGCTGGTGGCTTTTTATGCCATGTATATGAACGGTGGAACAAGGCTATTGTATGAAAATTCCGTATGGGGTGCCCGTTGGCGCAATTATCCCTGGGTTTTTCTTGCCGCCGCAGTCCTTTTTGCAGGCGGTGGTGTTCTCTTGAAGGTGGGATACGTGCCAAAAGCCAAACGTCCCAAGAAGGTGCGGCCCGTCGCTGTGCCCAAAATGGTTTCTCCGTCAGCGGCGGATACGGGGGCAGCAGGAACCCCCTCTCCCGCGCTCCAGGAACCTGCCGTCAGCTTTGATCTAAACGGTGGCGAGGAATCCTCCGCCCCCGCTGCAGCCGCAACGGTGGAAGAAAAAGCGGAGAAAAACGTAGAACAGGCGGCGCCGGTTCCCTATGGCCAAGTTGAGAATACGGCTCCGTCTGCGCCTGCGGTTTCCGTGCCCGCCCAGCCTGCCGTCAGCTTTGATCTAAACGGTGGGGAAGGATTCTCCGCCCCCGCTGCAGCTGCAACGGTGGAAGAAAAAGCGGAGAAAAACGTAGAACAGGCGGCGCCGGTTCCCTATGGCCAAGACGAGAATACGACCCCGTCTGCGCCTGTGGCTTCCGTGCCTGCACAGCCTGCTGTGAGCTTTAATCTAGACGGCGGCATGGAACCTTCTGCACCCGCGCAGCAGCGTACCAGTGTGAATTTTGATTTAAGCGGTGTTTCCCAAAATACGGTTTCCATGCCCTGGCAGTCCGGTGTGAGTTTCAATTTGAGTGGGGTAGAGGAAGCGCCTGCTCAAAGGCCGGAACAGTCTTATGAAGGGTTTACGCTGGAGCAGCAGCAGACAAAGCAGGAGCAGCCTGCAGGAAAGCGGTGCCCTGTGTGTGGAAAAGAAAACGGCCCCGAATTCCATTTCTGCGCCAATTGCGGGACAAAGCTATAAAATTTAACGCACATTGCAACAAGAAAGCCTGGAAACTCTATGGTTTCCAGGCTTTCTCTTTAAGTAAACCATATTTTCTTCCTGTTTTAGAAGGTCTACAGTTCACTTGGGTGTTTTTATTCTTTAATCTTTTCCTTTTTGCTTACAAACCGGTCAAAGGCGGCCAGGAGCCCAGGAAGAACAAAGAGAATCAACAATGTAGCCGCCAGCGCACCGATAGAGATAGTCTGGCAGATCTGCCCGATAGTGGGATCTGCCGGGCTGAACCCTATGATTCCGGTTACCAGAATCATAATAAGCCCTGATGTGAGGATTGTATGAATGGATCCTTCGTAAGCGCTTTCCAGAGCTTCCCTTATTCCCATATATCTGCGGTTTTCACGGTAATAGTTGGTAAACAGGATTCCGTAGTCCACCGTAGCGCCCATGAGGATGCACTGGACAATCAGAATGGCCAGATAATACATACTGTATCCCAATATACCGTTTGCGGACATGGTCAAATATACGCCGCACTGCACTATAAGCACTAAAATCAAAGGAATGGTTATAGAACGGAAAGTTAACGCCACCACCAGGAAAATAGAAAGAGCGGTAAGCAGGGTGATAAGAAGCATCTCGCCTCCAAAGCTTTGCTGCATTTCATAATTCATAGGGGAACTTCCGATCAAATAATACTTTCCGCTGAAACGATCGCTGCACTGGGCATGCAGCTCCTTCAAAAATTCTGTGGTTTCAGCGGATTCGCTGGGAAGGGAGGAGGTCAGCATGAGAAGGGAATAGCTTTCTCCCTTCAGCTGCCGGATTCCATCTTCCAGCTGGGTTTCCATATCGGTGATTTCCTTTCTGTAGTCTTCATCCAAGAATTTTTCAAACCGGGGATCGGTAAGCACATCCTGAGAAAGATAGCGGAACAATTCCTCTATGGAAAGTTTCCATTCGGGATCGCTGTTTTCCAGGCTGTCTTTATAGAGGTAGAGAAGTTCCAGAGAATTTGTATCCAGATCGGAAGAACTTTCCTCCAATCCCTGCATTCCCGAAAGCAGACTGCTCATTTCACTGGGAGAATAGAGCTTTTCAGAAACAACAGCGTCGATCAGGGTATTTGCGCCTTTTACCTGCTCAGCCGTATTTTCGTCCAGATTTTCCGCCAGTGCATCGTTCTTTAAAACATTGTTTGCAATAAAGGAAACAAACGTCTGAATGGAGATCTTCCAATTTTCCGTATTTCCATGCCGGCTCTGATACAAAAGAAACAGCTGTTCCAGCTGCGCGGAATCCATTCCCAACAATACCCCCAGCTCTTGAGGCGTGTATTGCGTTCCGGCCACAGCACCGTTAATGAGTTTACGGGCTATTTCCAGCATGGAGAGATTCTGGTTCCCCAAAGCCGAACCCAACTCATTTTTATGGGCGGAAAGGAAGTTTACAGCCGTTTGGGGAGAAAGTTTCCAACCGGAAGTGTTTCCCCGAGAAGCTTCCCCATAGGTGAAAATAAGCTTCATGGAAGCCGCATCCATGGACAAAAGCTGCGAGAGGGCAGTATAACTGTATTTCTTGCCTCTTATGGAAGAATCCATAATAGTCTGCAGCAAACGGAGCTGCTTAATGGTAGCGGCATCCATATAAGAGCTGGCAGCTCCTCCCGCGGAAGCGACTTCCAGAAGATAATCCGTAAGCTGTTTTAAGGACATGGTCTTATTTTCCGCCCGGCTTCCATAATAAAGGACGAATATTTGGTTTACCAGATCTTCCTCCATGGAAAGATAGGAAGCCAGTTCCTTTGCCGTGAAAGTACGGCCGGATGCGGCTGCCTGCACCAGCATATTTGTTTGTTCCAGCTGAGCGGCAGTTTCCGGGGGAAGAGAACCGGTAATAGAGGGGTTTCCCGAAACAAATCCGAAGAAATCCGGCAATGTCATGGAAGAAGGGGTTTCCCCTGCGGTCATTCCATAAAATAGGAATATTAGCTGAATCTGGGATTCTTCCATGCCGGTGATGCCCGCCAGTTCCCCGGCTGTAAAAGAGCGTCGGGATGCAGACGCCGAAGCCAGCTGATGGAAAGCGGTGAGCTGGGCTTTTGTGGTTTCGTCAAAATATCCGGAATAGGATTTGTCCGTAAGAATGTGTTCCACAAGGAATCCGGTGAATTCCGGAAGAGTCATGGATTTTCCCTGACTTTCCAGATTGCCGTAATATAGGGTGAGAAGCTGGTCGATCGTGGATTCTTCTATTCCCAAAGCGGCAGAAAGCTCCTTTGCCGTCATTTGTTTCTGAATGGTTTTTGTATCGGTAAAACGGGAAAGCATCTGGATTTCTTTTAGGGAATCCCCATTCATATAGGAGGAAAAAAGGGGATTCTGCGTAATCTCTTTCTCCATAAGCTGTGTAAAGGCAGGAAGAGTCATAGAATCCGGCTCATAGTTTTTCGAAAGAGAGTAGTAATACACATAGAGAAGCTTAGCCTCAGCAGCGTCTATTCCCAGAAGATCAGCCATTTCCGTATAGGTAAGGGGCGTTGTCATCCGGTCGGCGTCGGTAAATACCGAGAGGGATTCCAGTTGGGAAAGACTCTGCGCATCCAGCATGGATGCATAGGCCTCTTCTTTTGCCACTTCTTCTATCAAGAAGTCTGCAAAAGTGGATAGAGACAGCGTACCTGCGTCAGCGCCGCCTTTTTCCATGTAATAATAAAGAAGGAGATTTTTCACGTCTTCCTCTTTCATTTGGAAAAAAGAGGCCAGTTCAGAAACTTCCATAGGTTTTTGGAGAGCTTCTGCATCGGAAAATTTTTCGAGAAAATCCAGATTATCTTTCATATCCTGGCTGAGATAGCCGGAAAACAAATCATTTTCCTCAATATTTTCAGAGAGGAAACGGATAAACTCTCCCATAGACATAGGCGAAATTTTTCCGTTTGTATAATAGTCGTAGTAAAGAATATTCAGCACGGAAGGGTCTATTTCTGTTTCATTTCCCATATCCTGCAGGGTTTCATATAGCTGGGAAGAGGTATAGGGGCGCCCCAAAGTGGTTGGATAACTTATAACGGATTTTGTATGGGAATCGCTTTCCAGCCAATCCGTAAGGCCGGGAACAGCCTCTTCTTCCTTATTTTCATAGAGCATGACAATTGTGTTATTCGTGGGGAAAACATCAGCAATAGGATCTTCATATTGGAGGGTATAAACGGTTTCGGCGGTTCCCTGTAAGAAACAGGAAGAAAGAAAGAGAACCGCAAATCCGATAGCGATGGGTCGGCGCAGGCGGTAACTGAAGGCTGCCGCTCCTTTTACGGGAATACGCAGATCCCGTTTGGCCGTTTTGCGGATCAGTTTGTCAAACAGGAGGATCAGGCAGGGGAGCACACTGAAGACGCAGAGCATGCTGATCAGGACGCCTTTTGCCAAGACGATCCCCAGATCCATGCCAATTTTGAAGCTCATAAATACCAGCATTAAAAGCCCTACCACGGTCGTCATTCCGCTGCTGGCAATGGAGGAAAAAGCCTGCCTGAGAGCTGTTTTCATGGCTTCCGCATTATTGGGATTTTTTTGCGTTTCCTGCCGGTAGCGATTCATAAGTATGATGGAGTAATCCATGGAAAGCACAAGCTGCAGGACGGCGGCAATGGAGAATGTAACAGTGGAAACACTGCCCAGGAAAATATTGGTTCCCAAATTGATTACTACGGCCATGCCGATAGCAGCCATAAAAAGGAAGGGTTCCGTCCAGGACCGGCACATAACGAACAGGATCACCATGAGAAGGGAAACGGCAGTGATCAAAAGCCAGGGAGGAATATCTGAGGAAGCAGTATCATCATTTTTAACCCATAGGGTATAATCGGAAAAGGTGTCCCATACGGCGGATTCAATGGATCGTTCCTCGGGGGAGCTGTAGTCGTAGACCGTATTCAAAACATAAAGGGTATAGGCATCCCGGTTGTAATCTTCGCCGGTTTCCTCATAGGATACACTTTCTACATAAGGAATTTTGGAAAGTTTCTCCCGAATGGATGCTTTTTCCGAATCCTTCAGATCACGAAACATAACGCGTATGGTTTGCTGTATCTCTGTATCGGGGAATTCCTCTTCCATAAGGTCCATTCCTATTTTCATGGAAGAGTCATCGGGAAGGTATTTTGTCATATCCGTATTGATTTTTACCTGGAAAGTAAAAATACCGCAGACAACCGTTAGACACAGGACGATTCCAAGAAGAAAGAAACGTTTATCAACAAGAAAAGCAGCAATTTTTTTCATAAAATCCGGCACCTCCAGACCTGGCAGATTGACATATAAATCTATTCTTATTATAATCAAAATACATTTTTAAAATCAACCAACTGTTGTTTTTAAAATGATTTGATGCATACAATACTTGGTGTATTTGATTTGAAATCAACAAAACAAAGAAATTTGTTGAGAGCAAGGAGGAAAACCTATGGAGAACCAGCGAATACGATTGAGCAAAACCATGCTGAAAAATGCACTCATAGAGCTTTTAAAAACAAAAAATATAGAGAAGATTAGTATTTATGAGCTTTGCGGGCAGGCGCAGATCAACAGAACTACCTTTTATAAATATTATGGGAGCCAGTATGATCTTCTTGCGGATATAGAGAACGATGTTTTCAATGAGCTGGAGACCCATTTGCTGGCGGGAGGGAGCACGGAGTTTGAAAAATTAAAATATGTTTTGGAATTTCTGAATGCGGATCGGGAAAAGTGGAAAATTCTGATTAATACAGTAGCGGATCAGGATTTTACGGAAAAGCTTTTCAGCCTTCCTACCATACGGGCTCTTATTCGCAATAATGCGCCTACGCAATGTACGGTCAGACAGGAGGAATATATTCGTCTTTTTTATTGCCAGGGGGGATATGCCATAATCCGAAAATGGCTAAATGAAGAGCGCTATGAAACGCCGGACGAAATTGCAGAACTCATAATTTCTCTGGTTACCATGGATGTGCCCTCTCCGTAAAACCGGTATTTTGAGAGTTTCCAAAGAGTGTGGGTTTTATTGAACTAGAAACAAATTCTCTGAAACGAATGGGGGCTTATTTATGTCTTTATGTTTATGGAAGCTTTTGGAGAAGAGCCCTTATATTTTTGTTGAGAAATAGTCCGGGAAAGGAATTTTTATAATATCACATAAGAATTAAATATTTCGGAGCAGAGGTATAATAAAAACGAATGAAAAGGCATCCGCACGCATTTTCTATAGAGACCTGGCTGTATACTGTGAAGGTGTGCAGAAAAAGGTGAGTAGCTTTTGGAAAGGTTTTTTGCCGTCTCCAGAGCTATAAAGATATGGAAACGAAGCGGAAGCAAACGGAGGGATTACTCATGGAAATGACACTTCGCTGGTATGGAAGCCAGTTTGATTCCGTCACACTGCAGCAGATCCGGCAGATACCGGGTGTAACAGGCGTAATTACCACTTTATATGACACGGCCCCCGGCGACCTTTGGAAGCAGGATAGGATTCACGCCCTGAAGGAAGAGGTTGAATCCAGCGGGCTTCATATTTCCGGCATTGAAAGCGTGAATATTCACGATGCCATTAAAATCGGCCTTCCGGAGAGGGATGCGTATATTGAAAACTATATCCAAACCCTGGAAAATCTGGGGAAAGAGGATATCCATATGGTGTGCTATAATTTTATGCCGGTGTTCGACTGGACCCGGACGGAATTGGCCCGTGTGCGGCCGGATGGCTCCACCGTTCTGGCATACAGCCAGAAAACCATTGACGCGCTGGATCCGGAAAAAATGTTTGATTCCATCTCCGGAGATTCCAATGGATTTGTGATGCCGGGCTGGGAACCGGAGAGGATGGGAAGAATCAAGGAGCTTTTCGCCCTGTATAAAGATGTGGATGAAGAAAAACTGTTTTCCAATTTAAAGTATTTTCTGGAGGCAATTATGCCCGTCTGCAACAAATACGACATTCGCATGGCCATTCATCCAGATGATCCCGCTTGGAGCGTATTTGGCCTGCCCAGAATTATTACCTGCCTTCCCAACTTGCAGCGTATGATGAAAATGGTGGACGATCCCCATAACGGCGTGACATTCTGCGCCGGCTCTTATGGCACCAATCCGGATAACGACCTGCCGGGGATGATCCGGGCTTTAAAGGGTCGGATCCATTTTGCCCATGTCCGGAATCTGAAACACAATTTCCCCGGGGATTTTGAAGAGGCGGCGCATCTTTCTTCCGATGGCAGCTTCGATATGTATGCGATTATGAAAGCGTTATACGATATTGGGTTTGAAGGCCCCATCCGCCCGGACCATGGCCGGATGATTTGGGGTGAAAAGGCCATGCCGGGTTATGGTTTGTATGACAGGGCTTTGGGAGCTACCTATTTAAACGGGCTCTGGGAAGCCATTGAAAAGAGCCAAAAGAGCTGATCGGATATTCCGATATAACGAAATGGAAGGGAAAGGTGCCATTTATGGAACTGAGCGACAAGGGGCTTGAGCGGAAAGAAGAATGGGAAAAAGCCGGATATGCTCTGCCCCGGTATGACCGGAAAAAAATGATACAGCATACAAAGGAATCCCCCTTTTGGGTGCATTTCGGCGCTGGAAACATTTTTCGGGCTTTTCAGGCCAACGGGGCCCAAAAGCTTTTGAATCAGGGGATCCTGACAAAAGGAATTACGGTAGCGGAAGGGTTTGATGGGGAAATCGTCTCTTCTGTATATGCGCCGTATGATAATCTAAGTATTTTGGTCACTCTGAAGGCGGACGGCAGCACCGAAAAAACTGTGGTGGGAAGCGTGGCCGAAGCCCTCAGCGCTGTGGATGCGGAAAGCGAAGATTTTGCCCGTCTGCGGGAAATTTTCCGGAAGGATTCCCTGCAGATGGTGAGTTTTACCATAACGGAGAAAGGATACAGCCTGCGCAGCGGCAAGGGCCTCCTTTTGCCCGATGTGGAAGAAGATTTCCGCAGCGGCCCTCAAAAACCTGTAAGCTATATGGGAAAAATTACATCCCTTCTTTATGAAAGATTTAGCCAGGGCGGCGCTCCTCTTGCTATGGTGAGCATGGATAACTGTTCCCACAACGGAGAAAAGCTTTTTCAGGCCGTTTGGGCTTTTGCTCAGGCCTGGGAAGAAAACGGCGCTGCGGAAAAAGGCTTTTGCGCCTATCTGCAGGACCCTAAATCCGTTTCCTTCCCCTGGACCATGATCGATAAAATCACCCCCAGGCCGGATGCTTCCGTGGAAAAGATCCTTTCTGCGGACGGTGTTAAAGCTATGGCGCCGGTAGTTACAGGGAAGCATACGTATACGGCTCCCTTTGTTAATGCGGAGGAATGCGAGTATCTTGTGATTGAGGATGCTTTCCCCAATGGGAGGCCTCCTCTGGAAAAGGCCGGATTTATTTTTACCACCCGGGAAACGGTTAACGACTGTGAACGTATGAAAGTCTGCACCTGTCTCAACCCCCTGCATACGGCATTGGCAGTTTATGGGTGCTTGCTGGAATATACTCTGATTTCTGAGGAGATGAAAAATCCTCTTCTGCGGAAATTGGTGGAGAGAATTGGGTATACGGAAGGGCTTCCTGTGGTTACGGATCCTGGTATCCTTTCTCCCAAAGAGTTTTTGGATACGGTGCTCCGTATTCGCATCCCCAACCCCTTTATGCCGGACACTCCCCAGCGGATCGCTACGGATACATCCCAGAAGTTATCCATTCGGTTTGGGGAGACGGTGAAGGCATATGAGAAAGCGTCTTCCCTGCATGTGCAGGACCTAGTAGGGATTCCCCTTGTATATGCCGGTTGGCTGCGGTATTTGCTGGCAGTGGATGATGTGGGAAATCCCTTCACCCTTAGCCCGGATCCCCTTCTGGATTCCCTTGCTCCGGTGATGGAAAAGCTTTCTTTGGGTCATACGGAAAACGCGGAAGAGGTGCTTACTCCAGTGCTGAAAAATGTATCCATTTTTGGTGTGGATCTGTTTGAAGCAGGGCTTGGCCAGCGGGTGCTGGAATATTTCCGCGAATTGGCGACCGGGAAGGGCGCAGTGGAAGCTACACTGAAAAAGTATTTGGCCTAACAGCTAAGAAGGTATTTACAGATCAATTTCTAAAAAATGTTGTTTTAGTATTATACTATTGCCATCCGGAATGCTGTATATATGCATTCCGGACGGCATTTTTTATATATTATAGAAAAATAAAAGTATGTGTTTTGCGCTTTTTACATGAAATTCGGTTGAAAAAATATAAGAAACCTGCTATACTTATTCGGGTAAAAAATATATAAATTTTTATATAAAGTTTTATTAAAAGTATTGGCGGTTATTTATATTTCGAATAAAAATATATAGACAAATTAGGAAGGAGGAAGTGTATTGAGGGAAAAGGCCAGCATTAAGACGATCAGTGAAATAACAGGCTTTTCTTCCGCCACCGTATCCAATGCACTTCGCAACAAACGGGGTGTCAGCCGGGAAACGGCTGAAATTATCCTGAAAGCGGCCAGGGATATGGGGTATCTTTCCGACAGCCGGATTGAAAACATTCGGTTGGTAATTTATAAGGCGGGAGGAGAGGTTGTAAACGATTCTCCGTTTTTTTCCTCTCTGATAGCGGGAGTAGAGGAAGAAAGCCGCAATTCCGGTTATGAAACGGTTTTCTATAATCTGAGCCGGGAAGATCCGGAATACGGGCTGAGGCTGGAAGAACTTTTGAATGACCCTTCTTCAGCCCTTTTGATTTTGGCTACGGAATTGGATCCGGAGGAGGCAAAAGTTTTTTTGAAGGCTCGAGCTCCTGTGGTCATGTTGGATAACTGGTATGAGGAGCTGCCTTTCAACGCGGTATTGATCGACAATACGGACGCCGCTTTTAAGGCCACGGCCTACTTAGCTTCCATGGGGCATAAGCAAATCGGATATTTGCAGAGCAGCTTTTCCATTAAAAACTTTTATTACCGCGGGGAGGGATATCGAAGGGCTCTCCATGAAAACGGGATTCCGTTCCAGCCGGAATATGTATTCCGCCTGCGCCCAAGCATGGAAGGTTCCTGCGAGGACATGGCGGCCGCGCTTTTGAAAAAACCAAAGCTTCCCACGGCATTTTTTGCGGATAACGACATGATAGCCCTGGGCGCGGTTCGGGCTCTGCAGCAAGCAGGCATTCGGGTGCCGGAAGATGTTTCCGTAGTGGGCTTCGACGATCTCCCCTTCTGCGCTATATCCGATCCGCCTCTTACCACCATCCAGGTATATAACCGGCAGATGGGCTGCGCAGCAGTCCGCAGGCTTTTGGAATGTATCCAGAAAGAGGATGGGGAAAACGGCTATAAGGCGAAAATACAGATCTGCAGCTCCTTTGTGGAACGAAAGAGCGTGGCGGATATCCGATAATAAAAAGCAGAATTTCAGGGATAAAAGAACAATAGGAAGAAAATAAAGGAAGGAAGGATCCCTATGAACGGTGTAACGATCAAACTGGGGTATGCCCCAACCAGGCGCAGCATTTTCAGCGCGCCGGACGCAATCAAGTACAGAGGACTCACGAAGGAAAAGCTTTTGGAGATGGGGGTGGAGCTGGTCGATATTGAAGATATCAACAGCGAAGGCCTTTTATATGACGATGGGGATGTAGCGCCTATTCTGGAAAAATTCCGCCGGGAAGGGGTAAACGGTCTTTTTGTCCCCCACTGTAATTTTGGAACAGAATACGTAGTGGCCCGCCTTGCCAAAGCCTTAAACGTACCCGTTCTTCTCTGGGGTCCCAGGGATGAAAGGCCGGATGAAAACGGTGTCCGCCTGCGGGACAGCCAGTGTGGCCTTTTTGCAACGGGAAAGGTGCTGCGCCGTTTTCAGGTGCCCTTTACCTATATGACAAACTGCCGGATCTCGGATCCGGAATTTGAAAGAGGCGTGCGGGATTTCCTTGCTGTCTGCAATGTAGTGCGGGTATTCCGCGGGATCCGCATCCTGCAGATTGCGCCCCGTCCCTTTGATTTCTGGTCCACCATGTGCAACGAAGGAGAGCTTCTGGAGAAATTCAATATTCAGCTGGCGCCCATTCCTATGCCTGAACTGACGGAAGAAGTGAAAAAGGCAAAGGAGGAAGGGAAGGAAGTCCAGGAAGTTATGGAATACTGCCGGCAGGCAATGTGTGTAAAGATCACCGATGGGGAACTGGAAAATGTGGCGGCCCTCAAGGTAGCTATGAAGCGGCTGGCGGGGAAATATGGCTGCAAAGCAATAGCCATCCAGTGCTGGAACGCGTTGCAGGGAGAACTGGGAATCATGCCCTGCGCGGCCAATTCCCTGCTCAACGAGGAAGGAATTCCCGTGGTCTGCGAGACGGATATTCACGGAGCGGTCACTGCCCTTCTGGTGGAAGCTGCCGCTATGAATGAAGTGCCTTCCTTCTTCGCGGATTGGACGGTTCGTCACCCGGATAACGAAAACGGAGAACTTCTGCAGCATTGCGGCCCCTGGCCCATTTCCTGCGCCGGTGAAAAGCCCTCCATCGGGTATCCTCTGGCGTTTGATTACCCCGGGGCGGTAGAAGCCGAAGCCAAGCATGGGGAGTTGACCATCTGCCGTTTTGATGGGGATAACGGCCAATACAGTCTGCTTTTGGGTAATGCAAAGGGCATTCCCGGGCCTTACACCAAGGGCACCTATCTTTGGATCGAAGTAAAAAACTGGAAACGTCTGGAAGCCAAAATTGTGGAAGGGCCCTATATCCATCACTGCGTGGGGATTCACAGAAATGTGGTGCCCGTGCTGTATGAAGCCTGCAAATATATAGGCGTGCAGCCGGATCTGTATGATGACAATGAGGAAGAGGTCCGCGCCTACCTGCGGGGCGAATGAGCTGCGGAAAAGGGGAGGAAAAGCTATGAGCCAAAATATAACCAAAGGCCCCTATGTGCTGGCAGTGGATCAAAGCACATCCGCAACGAAAGCCCTTCTATTTGACGGAGAAGGGGAGCTTTTAGGCCGGAGCGATCGTTCTCACGCGCAGAAAATTTCGGAAAATGGCTGGGTAGGGCACGATCCTATGGAAATATGGAAAAATACCCTGCTGGCTATTCAAGATGTAGTAGAGAAAACCGGCATCCCGAAAGAAGATATCGCCGTTCTGGGAATCAGCAACCAGCGGGAAACCGCCATGGTGTGGGATCGGGAGACGGGATTGCCCGTTTACGACGCCGTTGTATGGCATTGCGCCCGGGGAGAAAAAATCTGCCTGGAATTACAGAAAGCCGGTAAAGGGGAAACGATACGGGAAAAAAGCGGTCTTCCCCTTTCTCCCTACTTTTCCGCTGCCAAAATTGCCTGGATCCTGCGAAATGCGCCGATCCCGGCGGATAGTTTGGAAGAGGCGGGAAAAAAGCTCTGCGCCGGCACCATGGATAGCTGGCTCCTTTTCAAGCTCACCGGCAGGAAATGCTTTTTTACGGACTGCTCAAACGCGGCCCGCACCCAGCTTTTCCACATAGAAAAGAAAGGCTGGGATCCGGAGCTTTGCGCCTGGTTTGGAATATCCCCAGCCATGCTGGCGGAAGTTTTGCCTAGTGACGGGAATTTCGGAGAGACGGATCTGGAAGGCTTTTTGCCTCGTCCCATTCCAATTCGGGGTGTGTTGGGGGATTCCAATGGGGCCCTTTTCGCCCAGGGATGTTTGCAGCCGGGCATGATTAAGACCACCTATGGAACCGGTTCTTCCGTTATGATGCATGTGGGGAAAGATCCCGTGAGAAGCGGAAACGGCCTTGCGTCCTCCCTGGCCTGGGCCAGAAATGGATGCACGGAATATGTGCTGGAAGGCAATATCAATTATACAGGCTCCGTAATGAAATGGATTTCGGAAGACCTGGGGCTCCTTGCTTCCCCTAAGGAAGCGGGAATCGTAGCCCAAAGCGCCGATCAGGAGGATACTGCCTATCTGGTGCCCGCGTTTACGGGCCTGGGAGCGCCCTATTGGAAAAGCGACGCCAAAGCGATTCTTTGCGGCATGACCCGTTCTACAGGGCGGGCGGAGATTGTAAAAGCTGCGGAGGAAAGCACAGCGTATCAGATTGCGGATATTGTATCCCTTATGGAAAAAGAATCCGGCGTCCGTGTTTCTGAGCTTCGTGTGGACGGTGGCCCCACCCGAGATACATACCTCATGCAGTTCCAAAGCGATATTCTGGGGATTCCCGTGGCTGTGCCGGGCAGGGAGGAGCTTTCCGGTATGGGCGCAGCCTATATGGCGGGCATAGCGGCCGGCATATACGGGGAAGAGGTGCTCAGCCGCATAGAAAGAAAATGCTTCCTGCCTAAAATGGAGGAAAAACGGCGCAAAGAAAAACGGCAGGGCTGGAAAGAGGCTGTGGAAATGCTTCTGAAAAAGTAAGTTTAAAAATGCCCTAAGCTTAAACCAGGAGAAAATAGGGTTTATTATGCATACAACAGGGTCTTAAATACAAACCGGAAGGGTTTGCAGAAAGGACACAACAAAACGATAGGAGGATTTGTATGGCTTTACAGATAGGGCCGGGAAAAGGTGTAGAAAAGGATCATTTGACAGTGGAAAAGTGGGATTTTGTGGAAATATCCTTAGAAGGCCCCCAGGACGGCAACCCGTTTACGGATTATTCTGTCAAAGGCGTGTTTTCCGGAAAAAATGAAACGGTGGAAGTGGATGGCTTCTATGATGGGGAGGGCGTGTATAAAATCCGGTTTATGCCTTCCTTTGAAGGGGAGTATACCTACAGAACCCAGGGAAGTTTTCCCGGAGCGGAGACAGCGGGAGCCTTTACTGTGCTTCCGGCGGGGAAAGGGAACCATGGCCCTGTGCGTGTGGTGAACGGGCACCATTTTGCCTATGAGGACGGCACCCCCTATTATTCCGTGGGCACCACCTGCTACGTATGGTGCCACCAGCCGGAGGCGGTATATCAAAAGACCCTGGAAGAGCTTAGAAAGGGATACTTCAACAAAATGCGTTTCTGTGTGTTTCCCAAGCATTATATTCATAATTTCCGGGATCCTGAAACGTTCCCCTATGAAGGCACACCGGTGGATAATTCGGGCCTGACGGAAGAAAATTTTGCATACAGCGTGGATTTTTCGGAGAATCATTGGGATTTTAAACGTTTCAGGCCGGATCATTTCCGCCGGGTGGAAAAAGCTATCGGGGAACTGCGAGATCTTGGTATTGAGGCGGATATCATTGTCATGCATCCCTATGACCGCTGGGGATTTTCCGCTATGAGCCGGGAAGAGGACGACCTCTACTGGAACTATGTAATAGCCCGCTTTGCTGCCTATCGAAATGTGTGGTGGAGCCTTGCCAACGAATATGATCTGATGAAGGAAAAGACGTTGCAGGATTGGGAACGGTATGCTTCCATCCTTTGCGCGAAGGATCCCTATACCCATCTGCGCTCCGTTCATAACTGCCTGGAATTTTACGATTATTCCCGCCCCTGGGTGACCCACTGCAGTATGCAGCGGCAGGATCTTTACCGGCATGTGGAATATACGGATGATTACCGCATCCGCTATGGGAAACCGGTGGTATGGGATGAAATTGCCTATGAAGGGAATATCGATATGGGCTGGGGAAATATCTCCGGTCAGGAACTGGTGCGCCGCTTTTGGGAAGCCTCTCTCCGGGGAGGGTATGCGGGCCATGGAGAGACCTTCATGGATCCGGAGAACGATATCCTCTGGTGGAGCCACGGCGGTGAGCTTCACGGGGAAAGCCCCGCCCGGATTCGGTTCCTCCATTCCATCCTTTGTGAGACGCCCGGCATAGGTCTGCGCCGTGGAGAGGGTATTTTCGACGAAACGGTAGCGGTTCCGGATACGCCCGGCTGCGATGGGTATGAAATCCACTATTATGGCTTCGGAAGACCTTCTTTCCGGGAGTTCCGAAAGGAGCCCGATGTTTCCTACAAGGTGGAGGTCATCGATACCTGGGATATGACTGTTACCGATGCAGGGATACACAGCGGGAAATTCCGCATTGCCCTTCCCGGCAAGGAGTATATGGCTATACGTTTAATTCGAGTATAAAATATATAAAAATATACAGATAGTAAAATAACGTAGATTGGGAAAAACCGCATTTCATATGTATGCCCAAAGCAAAAGGAGGAAGCCTCATAGGCTTCCTCCTTTCTTTTATCCGGATAGGGAAGGATTTTCTGACGATTTTTCATTTGGTGAGGTTTTTGCCCGGCTGATTCGGGAGACGGAAGCTTTCCAGCGTTTTGTCTGCCATAAAGTCATAACACACAACCCACGGAACCATTCATCTGCGGCTGCTCCTATCCAAATGCCGGTAATTCCCCATTTTAAGAGCACGGTAAACACATAGCTCAACCCTACATTCAGAATCCATATGGAACTGATGGCAATTATCATAGGCCAGAAAACGTAACCTGCTGCCCGAAGGCCTTGATTATGGGTGTGATTGAAGGAGCGGGCAAAGTGGATGGCAATGTCGATTGCGAGAAGGGGCTTTGCCAGCTCAATGATTTCCTGGCTGGAGGTAAAGAAGCCCATAACCGAATCGGAAAACACATAGAGCAGCGTTCCGAAAAGAATATTGCAGGAAACTACATATCGCCAAATTTTGTTGATATACAAATAGGCTTTCTCGGTTTCTCCCGCCCCCATCATATGGCCGGAGAGAATCTGGGCGGCCTGCCCCAGGGAGGATCCCATAATATAGGCGTAGTATTCGATATTCTGCACATATGTTTTTGTGGAGAGAGCCACCATGCCGTAAGCTGTTAGAAATCCTGTAGTTACCACTTGGGAGGTGGTGTAGCAAATGCCTTCGGCACTGGTCATAAGCCCAATTCCCAGAATGCGCCGGATATAGAGAAGTTTGAATCGGAAAAGATCTCTTAAACGGTAACCATACCGGGCGCGGATCAAAAGAAGCGCCAACGCCAGCAAGGTAAAGGTATCGCTGGAAAACCGCACAATAGCTACCCCCGAAACTCCGTAAAGAGGAATCTCAAAGGGCCGGTTCACAACCAGATATGTACCCGTAACATTGATTACATTGGCGATCATCACCACAAACATGGGAATCTTGGCATTTCCATGGCATCGGAAGAGCACGGAAATCAGGGAGGAGACGGCTGTCATCACAGCCGAACCGCCCATCCAGCGAAGGTAGACGGAAGCATCCGGAAGAAGGTCTTCTTCCAGGGAAAGGGAGCGGAGGATGGGGGAAGCACAGGTGGTAAGAAAAAGCGTCACAGCACAACCCAGCAAAAAGCTGACAGTCATGGCGTTCATACCGATTTGATTGGCTTCTTTTTCTTTTTTGGCGCCTATGTATTGATTAATGAGAACGGCTGTGCCCGCTGTAATAGCGTTGAAAGCTACAATAACCACATTCATAATCTGGTTGGATACACCCACAGCCGCCACGGCACTGTCTGAATAATTGCCCAATAGGGAAATGTTGATAGTGCCCATAAAGGACCGGAGAACGGATTCCACCAAAATGGGAATCGCCAGAGACAGCAGAGCCCATTTTTTAACGGTTTTTCCCATACATTATGCCGCCTTTCTATACCTATGGGAATACATGCTGCAGAAAGCAGGAAAACAGTATTCTTATCATATTACTATACATATCAGAACAAAGATGAATAATCAGTTCTAACTTATTAATCATACTGCAAGGAAAATACTTTGTCCAGATGCGTTTTAGAAGAATGATGTTTTTTTCTTGCTGATGGAAAAGTGTAGTTAAAGGCTGCGAGGAGAGAAAAACCGCCCATTCCCTACTGCAGGGGAATGGGCGGAAACGGATAAAAGTATTATTTTTCGCCGGAAGGAAGAGGAAGCTCTTCTCCGGGAGCGGCAGGTTTTCCAAAATTAGGTGTGCCGTCTTCGTTCCAGGTGAATTTCTGGATACAAGCATGGCGGTCACGGCCGGGCTGGCCGTTGAACGGTTCTGTAATCAGATGGTAAACGATATAGTCCTCTGTTCCGTCGGGAGATAGGGTGAAGCTGTTATGCCCCGGACCGTAAGCTTTGTTTTCCATGCATTTCTGGAATACAGGTTCCGGAGACTTTTTCCAGCTGTTGGGATCCATTAAATCGGCGTCCGCATCGGCGGTAAGCATTCCCAGGCAATAGTTATCCGTCCAGCAGGTGTTGGCGGAATACACAAGGAAAATTTTTCCGTTTCTATAAAGAGCCACAGGACCTTCCAGGATCTTCCAATTTGGATCCTCAGAAGCGATTTCCCAATCATATTCTGCACGGGCCAGGCAAACAGGTTTCCCTTTCACTCGCAGGGGGGATTCCATTTCATATATATATAAGCTGGAAACGGTAGTGGGGAAATTTTCATAAGCCGCATACACAAAATAGAGTTTTTCTCCCTGGCGAAGGATGGTTCCATCGATTCCCACAGGATCGCAGCCCAACTGGCCTTTTAGCTCCCATGTGCCGGTCATGGGGTCAGCATCCCGGCATTCCAGCACATGTCCGGTTCGCGTTGTATGGCCAATGCCATAGTCTTCCGGCGTTGTGCCCTTAAAATCATCGCCGCTGAAATAGATATACCATACGCCATTGATATTGTGTAGTTCGGGCGCCCAGATATTGTGGCAGCAGGTTCCTTCTTTGGGGGCCGTCCAGATAACCCTCCGTTCTTCCTGCCCGATACCGGTAAGGGTACTGGAACGCATGAGCTCCAGGTTTACGCCGGTTGTGCGGATAAAGTAATAGCAGTCCGGGCTATGACGGTACACCCAAGGATCAGGTGCATTTTCAAATACCGGATTTACATATGTCTTCATACAGAACGCTCCTTTTCTTTCGAGTCCTTCCCATATTCCGGGTTAATCCCCATGAGAATGAAAATACATGGTTTCCTCTCTGTTTCTCAAGACAAAGGCTAGTTGCAGTATACCTCTTTTATGGGCTGGGAAGCAATGGAGGAAACGAGCAAAAAAGATAGGAATACACGCATTGCCTTCTGGAATGATTGTATTGTGGAAAGAAAGCATTCATCCATTTTCCGCAACCGGTTTATTCTCCGTATGAGAATCCGAAGTTTGGATCTTTTGGATTGCATGTTTCCATTTTCCTGTCCGAAAGCGCAGCCAGAATAAAAGAAGGCGGACAAAACTTTCGATAAGCATGCAGGTGCAGGCGGCAGGAAGGCCCATGCCAAGAAAGCGAATACAAATTACGGCGCCGATTGCACGGATTCCCCACATGCCCGCTATCGTGATAATCAGAGGCCATAAGGTGTCCCCCGCGCCGCGCAGAGCACCTGCCAGAACCTGAGCGCCGCTTTGGGGCGGCTCCAGAAAAGCTACGATGCAAAGGCATTGGGAGGCAAGAGCTATTACCTGCTGATCCGGCGTAAAGATATTTACCAAAGGACCAGCGAAAAAGAACAGGATGGCACCTGCAAAAACCATAACCACCATGGAAGAGAAAAGGCAGGTATAGGCGTATTTTTCCGCCAGTTTAGGTTTTTCAGCGCCCAAAGCCTGCCCTACCAGAGTGGTTACAGCGGTAGCGAAAGCAAAACCAGGCATGTAGGCGATAGATTCGGCTGTAAGATAGACGGTATTTGCGGCTATGGTAATGGTACCCAGGCTGGCAATGGAAGCTGTTATTACAATTTGAGCTCCCGACATGCAGAGTCGTTCCATAATAGCCGGAAAACTGATATGAAAGATCTGCCGGGTCAGAAGCCAGTCCACCTTGTAGCTCTGCCGGAGGGAAATACGGAAGGGGGATTCCCTGCAAAATACAAGTGCTGCGGCGATTATACCACCTATCATCATGGATAGCGCAGTAGCTGCCGCTGCACCGTTGACACCCCATCCTGCTCCCGGTATGTAAAACGAAAGGCCAAGAATTTCTACCGGTCTGGTGGGATAAATAAGGAAAAAGTTCCCTATTACGTTCAGGACGTTTACACCACTGTTTATCCATAGAGGCGTTTTGGTATCCCCGCAGCCCCGGTAAACGGAACAGAAAAGCATGGAAGCAATTTGGAAGGGTCTGCCGAAAGCCGTAATAATGTTATATTGGGTTGCGGCTTCCAGCACATCCGGTTCTGCGCCCATCCAGAGAGGAATCATACGGCTTAAAAGACCTAATATGATGCCGATGGGCAAGCCCAGATACAGAAGAAGCAGTACCGTATGACGAATTAGCTTCTTGGCAATTTCCAGTTCATTGGCTCCGATGCTTCTGGAAACCAGGGCTGTTACACCTACGCCCATGGCCATAATGGAGCCGTTCACCAGCATGATAACAGAATTGCTGATAGAAACCGCCGCCGTGGCGGTAGCGCCCAGGGAACCTACCATTGCGGTATCGGCGTAACCTACCAGAGTTGTTAGAATTTGCTCCAGAAAAATCGGCCATGCCAGAAGCAGAACAATGGCCAGTGGAGAGCGTCCGCTCCCCACAAGGTTGATCGCTTTTTCTTTTGTTCGCAAAGTAAATCGCCGTCCAATCCAATACAAATTCCTCAAAGGCTGATCCAATACCAGCCTATACAGTTTTATTCTAGCACAGTGTTAAATAACTGGACAAGGATTTTGCAGTGACTTTGCATCCAAAGTTTCCAATGGATTTTTATTTATATTTTTTCCGCCCTTATCGTAAAAGAAATCCATTCGGCGAAAAGGAAAGCATATTTTAAAATTTTGGGTATGTTTGCGGTGAAAAATAGGAAAATGCAAAGAAAATATGTAAAGGCGGAGAAAATGTCCTCCGCCCAGCTGAAAGTTATTTTTTCCGCAAAGTGTTTTTATTTTCACAGTGCTTGAGCATAGTGTCCAGCACCTGGTAAATGCGCCGCTGTTCTTCCTGCGAAAGGCGGCCGATTCTTTCCGTATATTGAGAGACGGTTACCGTATAACCTGTATCCAGTTCTTCCGCAAGCAATTCATCTGCACTGGCGCCCAGCGTGTTGGCAAGGCGAAGAAATGTGCGGAGTTTCGGCAACTTTTCGCCTCGTTCCAGCATACCGATATACGATACGCTCAGCCCTGCTCGCCTTGCCAGTTCTTCCTGTGTCCATCGGTTGGTTTCCCGATGTAAACGGATGCGCCGGCCTATACTGCCATTGGGCATAACAATCACCTCCTGCCGGTTTCAGTTTCCATGAGCGGGAAAAGCCGCCGCTTTCCTTAAAATTCCCGCTGTTCCGGCAGGGAGAAAAGAGCGCCTTTTCCCCACAGTATACAATATGTTATAGATTTCAGAAGGGATACAGTTAAGCGATAAAGAGCCGGATATAAAAAGGAAACGGAAGCCATTATAACTGGCTTCCGTTTCCTTTTTATAGATAGCTTTTCGACAAACTATAATATAAAATACATTTTATACAAATTGTATATATTGCGTATGCTTTTTATTTTTGGGCAATTCCTTTACGTTTTTTAATCAAGAGATAAAAACCACCTGCAGCAACCGCTATAAGAAGAACAATTGCTGCAACCAAGACCGGAACGGGAAATCCGCCCTGTTCTTTAGAAGAGACGTTTTGAGAAGCGGCGGGAACAGGTTCGTCCGGTATTTCTTCCAGGGTATCTTGGCTGCCCTCTTCTTCTAAAATAACCACATCGTTCATGGGAAGAGCGTCTGCTTCGCCATCGTTAGAGCAATTTTTTACAGGAATGGGTTCATCGGGAATCTCTTCTGCAATAGTAAGAGCACCTTCTTCTTCCAATACTACAACGGATGCAGGGACATCTTCGTCCGGTATTTCTTCCAAGGTGTTAAGAGCACCCTCTTCCGAAAGTATTACCGTATACCCCTGAGAGAAATCCAGCGGCTGTTCAGCTGCAGAAACCTCTGCACCAAAAAAACCTGCCGGAGCATATACGAGGCATGCACACAAGCAAAGAAGGGAAATGCATTTTAAAATCCGGCTGTTTTTCATAGTTACCGTCCTGCTTTCTTTCCAAATTGTAAAAGAATATAAAGGGCTGAAGCCTGTAATTTTTCTTTTCTGTTACCAGTATACGATATGGCGGTCACAAGATGGTCACAAAAACAACAAATTAAAAAAAATCTAATTTAATGACACTGTATAGGTGTATTGAGAAAATATGTTTTTATAAGGAACCTTTTTAAAAGCGAAAAGTTTCCATATTTTTTAGAAGAGACACCGGAGAGCAAAAAAACGGATTCCCGCAATAAAAATGCGGGAATCCGTTTTTTAAAAGGAAATGAAAAAGAAAGGGAAAAATGAGGGCTTTTATTGCGCCTGTTCTTTTTGGGCGGAATTATCCGCTTTTTCCAGGGGCATGGGGAACCGAAGCGTAAATGTGCTTCCTTCGTTTGGGAAGCTTTCCAGACTGAGAGCAGCCCCAAGATAAGCCGCTCCATGCTTAACAATGGAAAGCCCCAGCCCGGTTCCGCCGATTTCTTTGGAGTGGCTTTTGTCCACCCGATAGAAACGTTCAAAAATCCGAGGTTGATCTCCCGCAGGAATGCCGATCCCTGTGTCGGAAACAGACAGTATAAGGCTGTCTTCACCTTGCCGGATGGAGACGGTTACCTTGCCGTCTTTTCGATTGTATTTTACGGCATTGTCGCAGAGATTATAGAGGACTTCCTCCAAAATCGGTTTTACAGTCTGAATCTGAGCAGTTCCTTCCAGCTGCAGAGAGATGTGATTTTTTTCTGCTTCGGGAGAAAGGCGATCCAGAATTGTCTTAGCCATTTCTCCCAGATCAACGGTTTCAGATTCGTAAGGCACATTGCCTTCGTCCAGTTGGGAAATCTTAATCACATCGCTAACGAGTACGATCAGCCGCTGGGCTTCATCGAAAATCCGCCCGGCAAATTTTTGAATATCCTTAGGCTGCACCAAGCCGCCTTGGAGGATTTCCGCAAATCCGGAAATAGAGGTAAGAGGTGTTTTCAGCTCATGGGATACATTGGCTGTAAATTCCCGGCGGAGGTTTTCCCGCTCCATCGATTCTGTGACGTCCACAAGCAGAAGAACAGCGCCTTTTACAGCCTCTTCATCAAAAACAGGATTGGCGGAAATCCGGCAGAACCTGCCGTTTACCGGAAGAAGGGTTTCTGCCCTGCTGCCAGAGAGAGCGGTTTCTACTACCTTCTGGAAGGGCTCTGTCCGGTTCAGGGAAAGCACACTTCTTTCCGCTTTCGCTTCTTTGGAACCTAAAAGCCGCAGCGCGCTGGGGTTCCAGGAAAGCAGATCGGTTTGTTTGTCTATCATCAGCAGGCCTTCTTCCATATGGCCTGTAATCATGGCAAACTCTTCCTGCTGCCTGCGGGCATCTTTCAGCTGCCTGCGAATCGTCCTTTGCTGATGACCGATTTTGCCAAGCAGGGGAGCCACTTCTTCATAGGGCTCATTCAGGTCGGGATTATCCAGGTCCAGCTTATTTAAAGGTTCTACAATGGCTTTGGAAGCCCTGGAGGCAAATATTCCCGCCAGGATCAGTAAAAGCACTACAATCCATAAAACCGGCTGCAGCATACCTAAAACAATGGAAATGACCGTGTATTGGGTTGTAGAAACACGGAGAATGGTACCGTCCTCCAGCTTTACCGCGTAGTATACGGTTTCTTCTCCTAAAGTGCTGGAAAGCCGGGTCGCTTCGCCGTAGCCGTTTTGAATGGCCTGCTGGATTTCTTCCCTGTCCTTATGGTTTTCCATGGTGGAGGGATCCGCTTTATTGTCAAAAAGGACGGTTCCATCCTCTTGAATCAAAGTTACACGCTCCGATTGGGAGGATAAATTTTTTAAAGCGTCCGTTCCGCCTTCTTCCACTGCCAGGGAAAGATAGGAAGCTTCCTGCTTCAGTTCTTTTTGCAGCTGCCCATCAAAATATTGACGGAAGACAGCCAGCATAAATCCCAGCCCGATGAGCAGGACCAGCCCGGAGACAAGGACAATCGAACGAAATATGCGTTTGGTCATACGTTTCCTCCTCCGATTTTATACCCGATTCCCCGGACTGTTTCAATCAGTTCCCCTGCGGAACCCAGTTTTTGGCGCAGGGTGCGGATATGCACGTCTACCGTCCGGCTTTCGCCGCTGAAATCGTAGCCCCAGATCTGGCTCAGAATCTGGGATCTTGTAAAGACGGTCCCCTGCTGGGAGAGAAGCAGGTTTAAAAGCTCGAATTCTTTTAAAGTGAGGACAATATCCTGTCCGTTTACCTGAACAATATGTTTTTGGGGACAAACCAACAGGGAACCCACCCTGTATTCTTCCGGAGAAGGTTCTTCGGAAGTCCGCCGCAGAAGAGCGCGGATACGGGAGAGAAGCTCCATCATGCGAAAGGGCTTTGGAATATAATCGTCAGCGCCGCTGTCAAGCCCAAGAACCGTATCGTATTCGCTTCCTTTAGCAGTCAGCATGATAACGGGGAGCTTTTTCGTGGAAGGGGAAGAACGAAGCTTTTTCAAAATATGAATTCCATCCTCTTCCGGGAGCATTATGTCCAGCAGAAGAAGAGAGGGGGGAGTATTGCGCATGGCTTCCCAAAATTCACTGGGATGGGAAAAACCGACAGCTTCCATTCCCTGGCTTGTGAGGGTATAGATCACCAGTTCTCGAATGCTGTCATCATCTTCCAGAAGATAAATCAAAGGGGTCACCTCATTATTCAGAATTACCGAAGAAACGGCTTTTCTGCAGCAATTTATAATATTAGAATTTAAAATAACCTTTGGACTAAACAAAATAAAGGATATCCGGCCCAGCGCTGCAGTCCTTTTACAGTATAGCATAAGTTCCCTATCTGTGGATGTTTCCAAAGGTTACAGCTTGAATAAAAAGGGTGTGGTTCCGTTTTTTTCTGCGGCCGGTTGCTTTTTAGCAGATCACAAGGAAGACTTTAAGGCATATCCTGGCCTATATTCCCATGATGCTCGCTGCTTTTATGCACCCCGGTTATGGAATATTCTACCCATTCTGCTACATTGACGGCGTGGTCCGCGATTCTTTCAAAATATTTGGCAGCCATGAGGAGATCCAGCACGGCTTTGGGCTCCAGAATGTTTTCCATAATGCAGCGGATCAGTTCTTCCTTAATACGGCTGAAGATGGCATCCACCTTGTCGTCTTCATCCATAATTTTTTGTGCCAGCTCTAGATCTTCCCGGACAAAGGCATCCACACTGCCGGTTACCATGGAAACAGCATATCGGGCCATTTCGCTGAGGGGAAGCTCCTTTTGAGCGGCTTCCTCCGTAATGTAAGGAGTAAGTTCGGCAATATCGGCGGCCTGGTCCCCGATTCGTTCCAGATCGGAAATCATCCTAAGGGCCGCGGAAACGGTCCGCAGGTCTGTGGCCACCGGCTGCTGCTGCAGAAGAAGACGCATGCAGCGACCTTCGATTTCCCGCTCTTTCTGATCAATTTCAAATTCTAAGGGAGATACCCTGGCAGCTAGACCTTTCGCCTGAGGGCCGCCCTCCAACGCCTTGGCGGCAAGGGAAATAGCTTCTTCGCAAAGGCTTCCCATTTTAATCAGCTCCACATGGAGCTCTTTCAGCTGTTCATCAAATTTGACTCTCATTAGCCGAACCTCCCCGTAATATATTCTTCTGTGCGTTTGTCTTTAGGCATAGAGAAGATTTGTTCCGTTTCCCCGGCCTCCACGATTTCGCCCAAAAGGAAAAAGGCGGTTTTATCGGAAATACGGGCGGCCTGCTGCATGTTGTGGGTAACGATAACGATGGTATAATTCTGTTTCAGCTGGCTGCACAGTTCTTCAATTTTAGAAGTGGAAATAGGGTCAAGAGCACTGGTGGGTTCATCCATCAAAAGAATTTCCGGCTCCACAGCCAACGCGCGGGCAATGCAAAGGCGCTGCTGCTGGCCGCCGGAAAGGCCCAGGGCATTCTTTTTCAGCCTGTCCTTTACTTCGTCCCAAATGGCCGCGCCCCGCAGGCTCTTTTCCACAATTTCGTCCAGCTGCATACGGCGTTTGATTCCATGAAGGCGGGGGCCGTATGCGATATTATCGTAAATACTCATGGGGAAGGGGTTAGGGCTCTGGAATACCATGCCTACCTTTTTCCTTAAAAGCGTTACGTCCACGCCTTTCGCGTAGATGTCCTCCCCATCCAGAACAATTTTTCCGGTGATTTTTACGTTGGGAACCAAATCGTTCATCCGGTTGAGTGTTTTGAGAAAAGTGGATTTTCCGCAGCCGCTGGGACCGATAAGAGCGGTAATCTGCTTTTCTTCAATATCCAGGCTGACATTTTTCAGCGCGTGGTTTTCGCCATAATACAGGTTTAAATCTTGTGAATACAATTTACAGGTTTTATTATTTTCCATACAGGCATTCTCCCTATCACTGTTTCTTTTTCTCCAGCCGGCGGCTGATAAACCGGGTGGTAAAATTGAGCAGCAGCACAATAATTAGAAGGACGGCTGCGATGCCAAAGCCTACGTCGTTCAGGCCCCGAGAATATGCGTATCGATACAATTCCACAGAGAGTGTGGCGCCGCTGCCCATGAACTGTTCAAACAGGTTTCCCCGGGGCATATAAACAGCGCTGCCTCCGGAGACAAGAATCAGGGCGGCGGATTCGCCCACAATACGGCCAATGGCCAGAATGATGGCTGTAATCAGGCCGGGCATGGCGGAGGGAAGAAGGATGGTCCGGATGGTGTGCCATTTGGTGGCTCCCAGACCGGCGGCGCCTTCCCGGTAGCTTTTCGGCACCGCTTTCAGCGCTTCCTGCATGGTGCGTACAATTGTGGGAAGCACCATAAGAGTTAAAGTAAGGGCGCCGGAAAGAAGGGATACCTTCAGGTTCAGGGTGGTGCAGAAAAATACATATCCGAATACACCGAAAATAATGGATGGTATGCCCGCAAGAGTTTCTGTGGTAAATTCGATGATGCGGATCAGGACTTTATTCTTGGCATATTCGTTAAGATAAACAGCTCCGCCTACTCCCAGAGGAACGGAGATCAGAACAGAAAGAAGAATGATGTATACCGTATTGATAATGGCAGGAAGGATTCCTATGGTATCTTCCAGAGGGTTGGGAGCCGTGGAGAGAAATTCCCAGGTAAGCATAGGAAGTCCTTGCCACAGAATGTAAATGATAAAATAAAGTACCATTGCCAGAATGGCAGCGGAAAAGAAATAAATCAGCCCATACAGGAGGATGTCCATAGGGCGCTTTTTCTTTTTCATCAGGGATGTAACAGAGGCCTTAAGGGGCTGGGATACAGGGAGGGAAGCCTCCGGCGCGGATTTTGGCTCCGTTCCCGCACCTGCACCTGCAATTCCGTTTCTCCGGATATCTGCGCTCATGTGTTTTTCACTCCTCTCTTCAGGATCCCATTCAATGCAAAGTTGATAATCATAATGAAGATAAACAGCACAAGGCCGATTCCAAAGAGGGCTTCTCTATGCAGGCCGCTGGAGTAAGCCCATTCAAAGGGAATACTTACTGTCAAAAGCCGCACAGGTTTGAGCAGTTCAGGCAAAATAACCGCGTTGCCTGCAACCATCATAACAGCCATCGTTTCGCCGATGGCCCGTCCGGTGCCCAGCACCATACCAGCAACGATACCGCTTTTTGCCGCCGGTACAACCACTTTGAAGATGCTTTGGATTTTCGAACCGCCCAGACCGAGGGAGGCTTCATAGTAGGATTTCGGCACAGCGCGCAGAGCCGTTTCGCTCACACTGATAATCGTGGGAAGAATCATAATAACCAGAACAATAATGGCGGAAAGCAGGCATCCTCCTGTAGGCATGGAGAAAGCTTCCTGCAGGCGGAAAATCAGGGGAACAATGAGAATTGCGCCCAGAAGGCCGTAAACCACGGAAGGAATACCGGAAAGAAGATCTACCATGGGGCGTACAAGAGAAGCCAGCTTTTTCGGGGCGATGTGGGAAAGAAATACCGCTACCAATACACCGATGGGAACAGCGATAAGAACAGAAACAACGGTTGCCAGGATAGAGGCTAAAATCATGGGAAGGATACCGAACTCGTTATTGCTGGGATTCCATACGTCCCCCAATAGGAACTCTCTGAAACCAATTTTCAGGATGGCCGGGCCTCCTGAGAAGATCATATATAAGGAAATGAAAACAACACTGACAGCTGCCAGAATTCCGCATACAAAGAATATACCATTCATAATCCGTTCCGTCAGCGTTTTCGCTTTGGCTTCTCCCCTAACAGAGCTTTTCTTTTGGGGAGGGGAAGCGGGGTTGCGTATTTCTGTCACCGCACATCCAACCTTTCTCGATTACTGTGACTTATATCTATAAAACTGTGTTTTAGGAAAGCATTTTCTTTTCGCAGAAATTATGTAGACCACTCTATGGCTCAGGCGCTGTTTCCGAAAATTTTCTTTAGATTTCCGCTTTACAGTTGCCTAAAGAATATCGTTTGCGTAGTCATACACCTTTATTTGCAAGCTTATAACAAATCACAAGACCCGATGAGACCTGCCGATCCAGCTCCGGTGCCTCTCCGAGTCCTGTGGTTGTTATGTTTAGAGGATTTCTTATTTAACGGTGATCAGATTATTGTCTTCCACAAGTTTCTGGCCTTCGTCGCTGAGAACAAAATCCATGAAAGCCTGAGCAGCGGGGGAGAGTTCTGCGCCATCCTTTGTAACCATCAGGAAGGAACGCTGGAGGGTGTAGCTGCCATCCTTCAAGGTTTCTGTGCTGATGGCGGTTCCTTCAAACTCTACAGCCTTAACCATGCTGGCGTCCAGATCGGAGAAGGACATATATCCGATTGCGTTTGCGTTCTGAGAAACTGTGGTCTGCACAGCGCCGGTGTCTTTGCACTCGGTAGCAGTGGAAACCAGTTCTTCATCTTCCACACCGATGATTTCGCCGAAAGCGCTGCGAGTGCCGGAACCGGCTTCACGGATCACAACGGTGATGGGGGCGTCTGCGCCGCCAACTTCGCTCCAGTTGGTGATCTCGCCGGTGTAGATGCCTTTAACCTGCTCTTTGGTCAGGTTGGAAGCGGTGTTTTCGTTGTTGATTACAAGGGCGATACCATCGATTGCATAAGCAGTACCGGTGAGGCCTTCTGCCTTTTCTTCGTCCTTCAGGTCACGGCTGGAATGGCCGATTTCATATTTTCCGTCGATAACACCCTGGATGCCGTCGCCGGAACCGTTCATTTCATAGTTTATGGTTACATTCTGATTGTTTTCCTGGAATTTATAGATCAGAGCCGTCATAACCTTTTCAACGGAAGTAGAACCGCCGGTCTTAACAATGCCGCTCAGATCTCCTGTGGTGGTTTCGCTGGAATTTTCGGTTGTGCTAGAAGATTCAGTCGTGCTGGAGTCAGCTGCGCTGGAACTGGAATCGTTCCCCTGGCTGCAAGCTGCAAAACTCAGCATCATGGCGCCTGCCAACAGGCATGCAAAAAAGCGTTTCATAAGGATTCTCCTTTTCTGTTCTTGTTGTTTGTTTTCTGTTTTGCAGTTATCAGTATACGTGGGCTGTGTAAAATGTAAAATCTTGCTTATGTTAAATCTTTGTAAAGCCAAATAGTTAAATGGGCAAAAAAACAGGGAAGAAGGATCTTTTTCCTTCTTCCCTGGAGAAATATATGGGAATCTGCACCCCGTATTTTTTGTTTTTGGTTAAACAAGTTTGGAACAGGTAAAGAGAATTGTTAAATCTAATAGGGGAAATGGGATTATTCAGCAAGCCCCTGCCGAGAGGGGAGAGACTGCAAAAAAGTATACAGCTCTTGCAGAGAACCGCGTTTCACGCCGGATACATCCCGGTTTAAAGGATTTAATATGCATGTGTCCACAAGAAAGAAATCCATACCCATATCAGAAGCTACCATATCTTCCGATACATCGTTTCCTATCATCATGCATTCTTCCGGCTTTTTACAAAGGGCGGAAAGAACCTCTTTATAATAGGAAGGATTGGGTTTGCAGTAAGAGCAATCCTCATAGGTGGTAATCAGCGCAAAATCTTCCGGATCCATGCCGGCCCAGCCGATTCGCGCCAAAGTACCCTGCCTGGGGAAAAGGGGGTTGGTAGCCAGCGCTACCGTATATCCTTTCTCTTTAGCGAGCTTCACGCATCGGTCTGCCCAGGGATCCGGCTGGGTAGCGTCCTTAACTCTGTGAAATTCCCTGGTATAAAAGTCGTCAAAAATAGGGATCTGCTCGTATGCCTGCTGCCCCATGAGAGAGGCGAATACCTGCCAGAACCGGTCTTTGTTTTTCATGGTGCCGTCGTTTTTAACCATGGAGACGGTGCCTTTCCAAACAGCGTCAACCAGCGCTTTCGGTTCGTATCCTAAAGGAACACAGCGCTTGGAAAGCTCATGGAAATAGAGTTTCATAAAAGCCTCCTGCTCCATAGGCAGAAGGGTGCCGTCTAAATCAAAGAAAATGGTGGTCAGATTTGCCCCATTCCGGTCTGCGGAAGGGATAGTAGAGTTTGTTACGTTCATGGGTAAATAGCGCCGCCTCATTTCGGCAGGCGCGCTCCTTTCCTTAAAGTAAAATATAAGAGTGCAAAGCACAAGTATGTCTATTCTGTTTTATAAGACAAATTTTTCTATTAAAAGGTTACGGGCAAACGGTTTTATTTTAGGGGAAAAAGTTCCTCCAGAATTCGGGCAACACCGTCTTCATCGTTGGAGAGAGTGATCCTGTTCGCCGCCTTTTTCACTTCTTCGCTGGCATTGGCCATGGCAACACCCAAGCCCGCATAACGAAGCATGCTTATATCGTTATAACCATCCCCAAAAGCCAGAAGATTTTCTTTTTTTAGAGATAAAGAGGAAAGAAGGCGTTCCAGGGAACGGGCTTTGTCAATCCCCTGAGGCACAATTTCCAAAAAATAGGGTTCTGAGCGGTAGACGCTGAAATCTTCTCCCAGCTGTTGGGCGGCATAGGATTCCACAGAGGCCAGATAGGAACCTTCTCCTACCATCAGGCATTTTGTTACCGGGAAGGTAACATAATCCGCGAAGGAGGAAATTTTCCGGACTTCCATCCGGTTTATGGCCGCTTCCTTCTGGACATAGGGATTTTCCGGGTCCTCCGTTATGATGCAAGTGCCTTCATAGGTAAGAAGTTCCAGGGAAAGCTCGTCCCGAAGGGCAGCCAGCCTGGGAATAGCGCCGTCGGGAAGCTGCTGGCGGAAAAGAGTCTTTCCGGTGGAACAGGCGGTTATTTTTCCGCCGTTGTAGGATAAAATATAGCCTTCATATCTAGGAAGCAGCAGTTCCTGGGCAAGAGGGGTTACCCCATAGGTGGGGCGGCCGGATGCAAGAGCAATCTTGGCACCTGCTTCCTGCAGGCGGAGCAGGCAGTCTTTTGTATATTTTGTTACCTCTTTTTTGGAATTTGTCAAAGTACCGTCCAGATCCAAAGCGATCAGGCATTGGGAAGGGGAAAAATGTGGATTCATAGAATTATTTCCTCCATAAAATGCAGCAAGAAGACCATGCTTTGCCGACAAAAAGTAGATATCGAATATGTATATATAGAAAAGGCGTCTAATACCGGCTCGGGGATATTCTCGAAAAGCCGTTCTCAGTGTATCACATTTTTGTTTTTGGAAAAAGACTTTTTTATGATACAAAGGGTTTCAATGGGTTCCCCCTGGGTGAAATCTTGACAAATTCGCAGTACAAGGATATGCTGAAATAAAAACGAGGCAGAAACGATAGAAATACTTTAAGAACGGATTTTGAGGTGTTGCGGGATGTTTTCTATACAAGCTTCGGCAGAAAAACCATATCTGTGGTTTCCTGTAAAAAAAGGGAACCCTTTGAAACTGGTGACGGTCTTCGACGCCTGTGACCGGGAGCATAAAGTTTTGGAACTGCAAATTCCCTGGCCTGAGCCGGAGCAGCAGCCGGATTTTTGGGCAGCGGTATCTCTCAAAGGAATGGAAGGAAAGAACCTTCTTTTCTGCGGGGATTTCCCCGAGGAAAGGCTTTCTTGTATTCGTCAGGAAAAAACGAGGCCGGATGCCCAGCCTCAGCGGCCTTTTTTCCATCTTTCTCCTGAAAGCGGCTGGATGAACGACCCAAACGGTCTTTTTTATGATTCCGAAAAAGGAATTTATCATTGTTATTACCAGTATCATCCCTTTGGAACCGAATGGGGCCCCATGTATTGGGGGCATGCCCAGAGTAGGGACCTTCTTCATTGGGAAGACAAGGATATAGCGCTTTTTCCCGATGAAACGGGCACGATTTTTTCCGGCTGCGCTTTTCCCGATAAAAAGGGGGACGCCGGATTTGGCCCGGGAGCCGTTTTGTATTACTATACGGCTGCAGGGGGAGAAAATCCCTGGTCGTATGGGGAAGAGTATACACAGCGTCTGGCAGTAAGCACAGACGGGGGAGAAACGCTTATAAAAAAGCAATGCATACTCCCTCACCTGGCCGACAAAAACAGGGATCCCATGGTGTTTTGGCATGAGGGTTCCCAAGCCTACTGCATGGCTTTATATCTGGAAGGCAATACATTTGCCCTGTTCCGCTCAAAGGATCTTCTCCATTTTGAGGAAACCCAAAGGCTGGAACTTCCCAAGGCATGGGAATGCCCGGGGTTGTTTCCTCTGCCTGTGGAAGGGAAAGAGGAACAGAAATGGGTGTTCTGGTCTGCGGATGGATTCTATTTTGTGGGCAGTTTTGACGGATACAGATTCCAGCCGGAACAGGTCAGAAAAATGGCCTATCTCAATACGATTCCATATGCGGCCCAGCCTTTTTCGGGCTTTTGCGGAAAGGCTATACAAATGACCTGGCTGCGGCTTCCCAATACCGGAGAGAATCGGACAGGTATGATGGCCATTCCCGCCTCCCTTTCCCTTGTAGAAAGAGACGGCTCCTATATACTGCGGACACAGCCGGCAATTCCCCTGGAGGAACCCCTCTTCCAGCGGATTTCAGCTCCGGTTGAGGGAGAATATACCGGTATCTTGGAAGATAGGCCTGTGTTGCTGGAAGGAGTCCTTCCAGCGGAAAAGAGCGCAGTGAGAGTGGAAAAGGATGGAAACGTGCTTTTGGAACTTGACGGCACTTCCCTGCGGCAGGGAACACTTCTGCTGGGAAAGGAACAACTGGAAATCCCGGAAGAACTGCGAATCCCGGCGGCGGAGGGAAGATATCAGCTTATAGCGGATCGAGGCGTTTTGGAACTGCGCCTGGGCGCGGGATTGTGCTGGGCGGCCGTATCGGGTCCCCTTTCTCTTGAAGGCCGTTGGAGTGTCCATGTGAGCGGGAAATAGAAAGCTCGGCAGCTTTCTGCTTCCCTTATTATCGGTCAGAGCAAGGCGGTTTTTCTGAAAAGGGAGTGAATCCTGAAGATATCCCGGCGTATGTACGAGGAAGAAAGGAGCTGGAGCAATGGCGTTGAAAAATACCCGGCAGAGGGCGGCAATTCTAAAAATCCTCCGCAGCAGGCAGGAACCTGTTTCCGCAGAGGAAATTTATGCGGAGTTATGCCGGGAAGGTGAAGCGCCGGCTCTCTCCACCGTTTACCGAAACCTGGAGCGCTTTGTGCGGGACGGGCTGGCTGTAACGGAACTTCTTGGGGATTCCGTTACCCGCTACACGGTGCCTCGTGAACAGCACGGCCATTATTTGATATGCACAGGATGCAGCGCCAAAATCCATATAGAAGACTGCCCGCTTTCTGAGCTGGAAGAAAAGCTTTCCCAGGAAACGGGTTTCTCCATTGAGAGCCACACCCTTACTCTTTACGGGAAATGCCCCCGCTGTATGGAGCGGGATAAACACAAAGAATAGGTAAAAATTTGTTGCTTTCCTGCAAAATAGGGACGGGCTGCCGCAGTTAGAAAATGCGGCAGCCCGTCCCTATTTTATATTCTGTATAGAATGCTATGTGCAATATCGGAAATATTCCCCACACTGAGGGTAGAGAAAAGCAGAGCCAGGAATCGAATTACGCCTTTCTATCCCTTTTAGGACCCGCCGAAGCCAACTCGGAAGCCGTTTTGGGGGCGGGGGCAGGTTCGCCGGCGGGTTCGACCCGGCAATCTTCTTCCGGCTCTTCGTTGATTTCCGGAAGAAGGTGGAGAATCGTGCAGGAAAGGGGTTCCAGGAATAGATCTCCTTCTTCACTGGGAGAGGCGCCGAAGAGAGCGGTTGCCCTGTGCCATTCTCCATCCAGCCGAAAACGGCGGGGAGAATCGCTGCGATTTACGGCGCAGAAAACCGCATCATTCTCATCCCTGCGTATATAGGCCAAAACATCGTCCTGAGCCATACGAGGTTCAAAGGAACCTTCTTTCAGGCAGGAGCAGCTCTTTCGGAAAGCTCCCAGACGCTGATAAAATTTAATGAGATTCTTGTCTTCTTTTCCCCAGGGATAGGGCGCTCTGTTGAAGGGATCCCGATATCCTTCCATCCCAGCCTCATCCCCGTAATAAATACAGGGCACGCCGGGCAGGGTAAACTGAAGGGCCGCGGCCAACCGCAGAAGGCGGAGGCCTCGTTCCCTCTGGGCGGGAGAAAGCTTCTGGCGGCTTTGCCATTCTCTTCCTCTTCCGGAGGAAGGTTCGCCGGAAAGAACCGTCAATGCCCGTTCTGTATCATGTGTCCCGATGTGGTTCATAAGGAGGCGCAAAACCTGGGGAGGATAATTTTCCACAACAGAAAGGATGCTTTCCATCATGTCCGCAGGCGAAGCCCCGGTCAAGAAGCCCAGCACTGCATTGCGGAAGGGATAATTCATAACGCTATCCAGCTGACGCCCCAGAAGATACCGTCTTCTTTGGCCGTAAGCGCTTTTGTTGGAGGCGTCTTCCCAGACTTCGCCCAAAATGAGGGAATCCGGATTCTCTTTTTTAGCAGCCATGCGAAGGGCATCCAGAAATGCATCGGGAAGCTCGTCGGCCACATCCAGCCGCCATCCGGAAGCGCCTGCCCGCAGCCATTTGGGCACAATTCCTGTTTCCCCGTTTATATATTCCATATACTGGGGATCGGTTTCTTTTACATTGGGCAGGGTGTTAAAATTCCACCAGCATTCGTAGTCATCTGGCCAACGGCGGAAGGTATACCAGCTCCCGTAGGGGGAAGAGAGATCCTGATAGGCGCCAGGGTCCGGATACCGCCCTTCCCGGTTGAAATAGACGCTGTCACTGCCGGTATGGCTGAAAACCCCGTCCAACAGGATGTGGATACCATATTTTTTAGCTTCCCGGCAAAGGGAGGAAAAGTCCTCTTCCGTGCCCAGAAGAGGATCTATACGGCTGTAGTCGGCTGTGTTATACCGATGATTGGAGTGGGCTTCGAATATGGGATTGAGATAGATGCAGGTAACGCCAAGGGACTGCAGATAGGGAAGCTTTTCTTCAATGCCTTTTAAATCCCCGCCAAAATAGTCGGAATTGGTGATTTCTCCTTTTGCATTGGGCCTCCATTCAGGAGCCTCTTCCCAGGATTGGTGTATAACGCGCCCCCAAGGTAAAGGTCCCTTCGGTTTCCCCGAAGAATAGAAGCGATCGGGAAAGATTTGGTATAGGATACCGCCAGAGAGCCAGTCCGGAGTGGAAAATTCTTTTTCATAGACGGTTAATTGCCAGAGCAGGCCGGTATGTTCCAGAGTACTCTGGCCGCCGGGGCCAAACCGGGCCCTTTGGAGGGAAAGGGAACCGTTCCACGTATCGATGGTAAAATAATAAAAGTAAAGCCCAGGGTCTTGGGGAATATAATGACATTCCCACCATTCCCGATCATTTCCGTTCATGCCGCACCAGAACATACCATATTTTTCTTCATTGGCAGATCCATCGCGGATTATATGAAGATAGGCTGCGGAACAGTGGAGGTCACGGTCTACTGTAATACGGAAATGGACGGGCTGCTCCTGGGGAACAGCTCCCAAAGGATCTCGGTGAGAAGGATTTCTGGAATTAAACATACAGGATTTCCGCCTTTTTATGAGAATAATAAAATAGAAATGAATAGCAATACAGAGAATAGCAATACAGAAAAATATTTAAAAAAATTACTGGAAAACGAAAGTTAATTTTGGAATACTATCTTTACTATATTATACGCTTATTATTCATGCCGTTCAAGTTAGAAACGCCAGAGTATGTGGTATTAAAGAACAAATAGCTTTCGTTGACAAATTTAATTTTATATGATATATTTCGTAATATAGTATTCAAAACTATATTATATAATCAAAATATAAATCTATTTTGTTCTATACATTTGAAAGTATATAGTATATCCTGCGCCTGCTGGGTGCGGGGGATTCTGGAAAGTAGAATAATAACAGGAGGGATGCAGTGTGAAACTGTCCATTGAGGAAAATGTGCGTTTTCAGATAATCACCGATTCCAATTCAGATCTTCCTTTGGAATATCTGGAAAAAAATAAAGTGGGAATTCTGTATCTGGGATACACTATGAGCGGAATTACCTATGGAAGCGATAAAAGCATGCCTGAAAAGGAATTCTATGCCGCTATGCGGGCTGGAGAGCTTCCCACTACATCCGGTATCAATTTTGATCAGGCAAAGGAAATGTTTTCTGCTTTGGCGGAAAAAGGGCAAGATATTTTGCATATTGCTTTTTCCTCTGCTTTAAGCAGCAGTTATTCCGCAGCGTCAGCGGCAGCCGAGGAAGTGGCCGCTGAATATCCGGAAAGAAAGATACTGGTAGTGGATTCCCTTTGTTGTTCTCTGGGAGAAGGGCTTTTGGTCCATAAACTGGTGCAGCTGCGCAATGAAGGAAAATCTGTGGAAGAAGCCGCCCAGTGGGCGGAAAAAAACAAACTGCATGTTTGCCATAATTTTACGGTGGACGACTTATTCCATCTTCACCGCGGAGGCCGTGTCTCCAAAACTACGGCAGTATTGGGAACGCTTATTAATATGAAACCTGTTCTTCATGTGGATAATGAAGGACGCTTGGTGGCAGTGGGAAAGGTTCGCGGCAGAAAGAATTCTCTTAAAGCCTTGGTGGACAACATGGAAAAACTTGTTGGAGAATATAAAAACCCCGAGGTTTTTATCAGCCATGGAGATTGCCTGGAAGATGCGCAATTTGTGGCAGATATGGTCAAAGAACGGTTCGGAACAGAAACATTCCTAATAAACTATGTGGGGCCTTCCATTGGAGCTCACTCCGGCCCTGGAACGGTAGCGCTCTTTTTTATGGGTGAGAAAAGATAAATTTTCCATAATATGCTTTTTCCATATCTGTTGCATTGACGATATGCATATACTATATTTAAACCCGAAAGCGTTTGCTTCCGGGTTTTTTGTTTATTCTATCGGATTTATGTCATAATAAGAAGGGAGAAATACAGTATGATGAAAAGGCAGATGCCCAATTATGAAAAAGCGGCTCATAATATCTATTAAGAATGCTTTATATGACTAAATATAGTATATTTCGAGTTTAAAATTCACATATATCCTAAATATGGAAAAATAGGTCAAAAACACCCTAATATTATTAGGTCGCTTTGCCATAATTTGAGCGGTGATAAACATGAATAGGCTAAAAGAACTGCGGTTGGCAAAGCGGTATACGCAAATTAAAATGCAGGCTTTAACAGGCATTGACCAAAGCGACTATTCCAAACTGGAAAGAGGCATTCGGTATTATACTTTTGAGCAGTGCAGAAGCATTGCAAAGGCATTGGGAACCAGTATGGATTATCTGGCCGGGCTTACGGATGACCCTCGGCCTTATCCTCGTGCTGCAGAGAAACGAAAAGGCAACAAGTAAGGCATTTTAAATTCTCAAAGAATATGCAGCAAAAAGAAGTACACCTATAAGGATGGGGTGTGCTTCTTTTTTACTTGGAAACTGTATGTAAAAGATAGGAGAAAAGCCAAGGTGGTTTCACGGCGTATAGGAAAATTCAAGCATTGCTTGATAGCTTTTTTGCAAATTTCTGTTAGACTAAAGGCAGGATGTTCCCATGGGATGTTGCCAGGTTTGGTTTATCAGAAAATGGAAAGGGGAAGAAAGTATGTTTGATACGGTAAAAATAGGGAAACGCGTGGCTCAGCTGCGCAAAGATAAAAATATGACGCAAATGGAACTGGCGGATCGTATGGGAGTTAGCTACCAGGCGGTCAGCAATTGGGAGAGGGGAAACTCTATGCCCGATATTGCAAAGCTCAAAGATCTTTCTGAAATTCTGGGTGTAACGGTTGATGCACTTCTGGATACAGAAGACGATACTTCCGTAAATCTCGTGAAACATATAATGAAGGATGAAGAACCGGATTCCTTTATAGAGCAGAATGGGATACATTTCCGGGAGGTAGCCTCTATAGCTCCTGCGCTGAAACCGGAACAGGCTGAAAAATTAGTGAAGGCTGCTTGGAAATCACAGGAAAAGGAAGAAAAAAGCCAAAGCGCTGCAGAAAAAAAGATAGATTGGAACGGCTTAATAGCCATGGCTCCTTTCCTTCGAAATGGATTTCTCGATTCCCTTGTATTGGAGAAGGCGGATTCTCGTCCTCCCTATGAAATACTTTGTGGGCTTGCGCCTTTTTTAAAACGGCAAACCATTTCTTATTTCATGGAGATGGGAAGCGCAGAAGAATGCAGCCCCAATATTCTAGCGGCGCTGGCCCCTTTTGCCGGAGAAGAGGCTGTAAGCAGGTTGTTCCAGCAAATGATGGAAAAGCAGACTTTTTCCATGGAGGATATCTGCGTCTTAGCACCATTTACAAAAAAAGAACTTTTGTCGGAAGCCGCAAGAAAGATACAGGATATAGGAAGTATGGAAAAGCTTTCCTGCATTGCACCATTTATTGACCGGGAAGTATTGGAGGAGTTGTTTTCCAATGCATTGAAAGAGCAAAAGCCTTCTTTGGAGGACTTGTGCGTATTAGCTCCTTTTGTTGGGAAAGAACAGATTTCCAAAGTAATGGAAACACTCTCAAATAAGGTAAGCTTTTGTGAACTGGCAATGTTGGCTCCGTTCGCAGACAAAAATGTATTGGAAAGATTCTTTAACAGCGCATTGGAACAGGAGAATCCCAGTTTTGAGGATTTGTATGCTTTAGCTCCTTTTCTGGAACGGGAAAGCCTTTCTAAGGCAGCGGCAAAACTTTATGGTAAGGGAAATTTGGAGCAGTTCGTGGGGTTAGCGCCTTTTGTGGATGGGGAGGTACTGCAGAAACTGATAATAAAAGCTGTAGAAAAAGAAAAAGGTGAGGAAAGCAGCCGGCGTGCTTTTTAGAAATGCATCCTTCAAATTGGATAGATGTTTTTATGGGTAAGATCCTTTTGGCAAATTTTTCTCAAAATGGTTATCCGCGCTTTCAGGGCAGGAGTTTCGGATATATGCTCTTTTGAGTCGTAAAATTTTCAGCCCACCAAAACGGTTCAGAAAAAAGTGGATATACAGGGGTTTCATGGTTACAAAATGCCATTTCTTCTCTTTTCTTCCTATGGTATACTGAAACTAATAAAAGAATACTATTGCAGGTGCCTGCGCTTTTGCTCAGTTTTATGAAAGCACAGTAAATGGGCTGAAAATCCTAATTTGTTGTCTTTTAGTAAGCGGGCAGAAGCCAGGGGGCCGCAATTTTAAGGAGATGAAAATATGGGGAATTTTGCGATTAAGGAAGGTTCCTTTTGGCTGGACGGTAAACCCTTCCAAATTATTTCGGGAAGTATCCATTATTTCCGGGTGGTTCCGGAATATTGGAGGGACAGGCTGGAAAAGCTCAAAGCCATGGGCTGCAACACGGTAGAAACCTATATTCCCTGGAACCTGCATGAGCCCCGGAAGGGAGAATTCTGCTTTTCCGGCATGCTGGATGTAGCCAGGTTTATTTCCATCGCCGGAGAATTGGGGCTGAAAGCAATCCTGCGGCCGGCGCCCTATATCTGCGCGGAATGGGAATGGGGAGGTTTTCCGCCCTGGCTGATGAAGGAGCCGGGCATCCGGCTGCGCACTTTTCATCCTGCCTATCTGCAGGCAGTAAAAGCATATTATGAAAGGCTTTTCAAAGAGCTGGCGCCTTTGCAGATTACCAAAGGCGGCCCTGTGATTTTGTTCCAGATTGAGAACGAATATGGTTCGTATGGAAACGATAAAG
>CALWJA010000089.1 GCA_944380875.1 uncultured Clostridia bacterium | reverse complement strand
TTCAAACCCTTCTCCGTTGTCCTCGTCAGGATAGCCAGCCATCCTCGTTTTTTGACCGCCTGACCGACGGTCTACTTTGTTGCGCCCCTTTTTAGGGTGGTGTGTCACTGATTTGTTTCAAACTTGTAACCTCCTAACGTTGTGTGATTCCTTATATCTATCTTATCAAATACTGTATTCCGGGGCAATATTATAAAAAAGATGGTTTTTGAGGATACTGGAATGAGCTAAAAATTTTAACTGCGTATACGATACGTTCATATTTTGTTTACGGAAATCCAATATACTATAATGAACTTTATATAGAGGGAATGATTCGTAACATGCTGAAACTTTTTAAGCACATGAACAGGAAGGATTGCGGTATGATTTCCCTGAGCCTCGTGTTTATTGTAATGCAGGTCTGGTTGGATCTGAAAATGCCGGATTATATGTCGGCTATTACCAGGCTTGTGGAAACACCGGGTTCAGAAATGAGTGAGATTTTGCAAAATGGCGGCTATATGCTGCTTTGCGCTGTGGGAAGTATGGTGGCCTCTGTGGTCACTGGTTTTTTTGCAGCCAGAATCGCAGCTTCTCTGGCAATGACGCTGCGGGAAAAAGTATTTAAAAAAGTAATGGCTTTCAACAATGAAGAAATCGGCCGGTTTTCCACTGCCAGTCTCATTACCAGAACAACCAACGACATAACACAGGTGCAGATGATTGTGGCTATGGGTCTGCAGGCAATCATCAAAGCACCTATTTTACTGGTATGGGCTATTGTGAAGATCGCGGGAAAAGAGTGGCAGTGGTCGTTGGCCACGGCGGGTGCCGTTTTGGTCATAATGCTGGTATTGCTTTTGGCTATCTTTTTGGCAATGCCCAAGTTTAAAAAAATACAGAAACTGACAGATAATTTGAACCGGGTTACCAGGGAAAATCTTACGGGTATCCGGGTTGTTCGGGCATATAACGCTGAAAAATATCAGGAGAACAAATTTAAAAAAGCAAATGAAGAGTTAACTTCCACCAATTTGTTTGCCAACAGGGTAATGGCGCTTCTTATGCCGACTATGACATTGGTTACTTCCGGTATCAGTTTGGCGATTTATTGGATTGGAGCGTATCTTATCCATGAAGCGGATATGGTATCCCGTCTGACAATTTTTTCCGATATGGTAGTTTTCTCTTCCTATGCTATGCAGGTAATCATGGCGTTTGCCCTTTTGACCATGATGTTTATTATGCTGCCCAGAGTAATGGTCTCCCTGCAGAGAATCAACGAAGTGATTGACGCGAAGGTGCATATGGAAAATGGCAAAATAGCGGAACCCCAAAATGAAAAAGGGACTGTGGAATTCCGCAATGTCAGTTTCCGGTATCCGGGTGCTGGGGAAGATACACTGACGGATATCAGCTTTAAGGCCCAAAAAGGGCAAACCATAGCGATCATTGGCACAACTGCCAGCGGGAAAAGCTCCCTTGTAAATTTAATTCCTCGTTTTTATGATGCGCGTGTAGGGGATGTATTGGTAGATGGCATAAATGTAAAATCCTATGATATTCATGCCCTTAGGGAAAAAATCGGCTATGTTTCCCAAAAGGCTGTGCTTTTTTCCGGGACTGTAGCATCCAACGTCAGCTATGGCCAGGAAAGCGTTGACGATGTAAGGGTGAATTCTGCCGTTGAGACAGCACAGGGAATGGAGTTTGTCAGCCGTATGCCGGACAATATCCATTCTGCAATTGCGCAGGGAGGAACCAACGTTTCGGGAGGCCAGAAGCAAAGGCTGTCCATAGCCCGGGCAATTTACAAGGATCCGGAAATATATATATTTGATGATTCTTTTTCCGCGCTGGATTATAAAACTGATCGTATTCTTCGCAAAGCTTTGGCCGAAAAGACCAAAGACGCCACAAAAATCATAGTGGCCCAGCGGATTGGTACCATTCGGGATGCAGATAATATTATCGTGCTGGAGGACGGAAGAATAGCGGGAATGGGTACCCATTCGGAACTGATGGAAAATTGCCCTGCATATCAGGAAATCGCATATTCGCAGCTTTCAAAGGAGGAACTGAACCATGGCTGAAAAGTATAGAACCGCTCCCATGGGGCGCGGCCACGGAGGCCCGGGAGGTTTTACCGGAGAAAAGGCCAAAAATGGCGGAAAATCCCTGGGAAGCCTTTTCAAATATTGCAGGCCTTATGTACCTGCTATAGGTGTCGCCCTGCTTTTAGGCTGCATCAGCGCTGTTTTCAGTGTAATCGGGCCCGGAAAACTGTCTGACATAACGGATCTTATTACGGAAGGGATCCGCGGAACCATGGACATCCCGGCTATTGTGCATATCTGCATGATTTTGGCAGTCCTTTATGGCCTTGGCTGGCTTTTTGGATATATACAGAATTTTATTCTGGCTACAGTGACACAGAAAGTGTCCAGATCCTTGAGAGGGGATATATCCAAAAAGATCAACCGGCTTCCTTTGCGGTATTTTGATGGAACCAGCACAGGCAATGTGCTTTCCCGAGTTACAAACGATGTGGATACCATTGGTCAATCCCTAAATAACAGCATAGGTTCTTTTGTTTCTTCCGTTACGCTCTTTTTAGGGGCTTTGATTATGATGTTTGTTACCAATTGGCTCATGGCCCTCAGTGCCATAGCCGCTTCTCTGATCGGCTTTGTTCTTATGACGGTAATCATGTCCCGTTCCCATAAATATTTCTTCGCACAGCAAAAGGAACTCGGCGCCATAGATGGGCATATCGAAGAAATGTATTCCGGCCATCTCGTAGTGAAAGCGTATAACGGGGAAGAAGCGGCGGAGAAGACTTTTGACGACATCAATCATAGACTATATGAAAGCGCTTGGAAGTCGCAGTTCTTTTCCGGGCTTATGATGCCTATTATGAATTTTGTAGGCAATTTCGGATATGTGGTTGTCTGTGTATTGGGAGCTGTTCTGGCGGCAAATGGATCCATTTCATTTGGTGTCATTGTGTCTTTTATGGTGTATATCCGTTTGTTTACCCAGCCCCTATCCCAGTTGGCGCAGGTGTTCACCAGCCTGCAGTCCACTATGGCTGCAAGCGAGAGGGTGTTTGAATTCCTGGATGAAAAAGAAATGGAGGATGAAAGCGGAAAAACAAAAAAATTGGAAAATGCCCGGGGAGATGTGGAATTCCGCCATGTAAAATTTGGATATCTTCCTGAAAAGACCATTATCCATGATTTCAGCGCCAAAGCCTCCGCCGGAGAAAAAATTGCTATTGTTGGTCCTACCGGTGCTGGAAAAACAACCATAGTGAACCTTCTTATGCGTTTCTATGAAGTCAACGGCGGGGAAATTCTTATAGACGGTGTGCCTATAAGAGAACTCACCAGAGAAAATGTACATGATTTATTCTGTATGGTGCTGCAGGATACCTGGATTTTCGAAGGGACGCTTCGGGAAAATCTGGTGTATTCCAAAGAGGGCGTTACCGATCAGGAACTGGATCGTGTGTGCCGCGCCGTAGGGTTGGAGCACTATATCAAAACTTTGCCCGAAAAATACGATACGGTATTGAATGAGCAAGCTTCCCTCTCTGCCGGCCAGCGGCAGCTGGTTACCATTGCCCGGGCAATGATTGAGAACGCGCCCCTTCTCATCCTGGATGAAGCTACCAGCTCCGTGGATACGAAGACGGAGCTCCTTGTGCAGAAAGCCATGGATACATTGACGGAAGGAAGGACTTCCTTTGTGATTGCTCATAGGCTTTCCACTATCAAAAACGCCGATTTGATTCTAGTGTTGAAAGACGGCGATATTATTGAAAGCGGTAACCACGACGAGCTTCTGGCGAAAAATGGCTTCTATGCCGAACTATATAACAGTCAGTTTGAAAATGCTTCCTGAAAATAAAATAGCCCCAAAGGAACCAATATGCTGAAAAAACTGCCCTGGGATGGAAAGCGCAAGCTCCATCCCAGGGCGGTTTTATTTTAAAAAGCATAAGAAGACAAAAAACCGGATTTGCCTTCTTATGGGGAAGGTGAAATATCTCTTACCGGGGGCTTACGAAACTGTAAGTTTAAAAGGCGAAATTGTAAGCTGGATCGATGGTTTCGGAAAGAGGCCGGCTGTATACTGGAGATATCAAATCAAAGGAGTGTATGCAGTATGGTGCTTTTGGAAGTGCGCAATTTGAAAAAAATATATACTACCCGATTCGGCTCCAATCCCGTCCATGCATTGGAAAATGTGTGCTTTTCCGTAAAGGAGGGAGAGTATGTGGCCATAATGGGGGAATCCGGTTCCGGGAAAACCACATTGCTGAATATTCTTGCCTGCCTGGACCAGCCCACGGAAGGAGAAATCCTCCTGGAAGGGAAGGATACCCTTACAATACCGGAGCGGGATATTTCCGCTTTCCGCAGAAAAAATCTGGGGTTTGTTTTTCAGGATTTCAACCTGCTGGATACGTTCTCCATTCGGGACAATATTTTTCTCCCGTTGGTGTTATCCGGGGAATCCTATAAAAGTATGAATCAGAAACTTCGCCCGATTGCGGAGCGTCTGCGGATTTTGGATATTCTGGGGAAATATCCCTATGAGGTATCAGGAGGCCAAAAGCAACGGGCGGCGGTTGCCAGGGCGTTGATTACCAATCCCAAGCTGATTTTAGCGGATGAACCCACAGGCGCTTTGGATTCCAAATCTTCCGGAGAGCTTCTCTCTATGTTTGATGAAATCAACCAGGGAGGGCAGACGATTCTGATGGTGACCCACAGTGTGCAGGCAGCCAGCCATGCCGGGAGAGTCCTTTTTATAAAGGACGGCCAGGTGTTTTATGAAATAGGCAGAAAAGGAAAAGGTCCTGAGCAAATGTATGAGGAAATATCCCATACGCTCACTATGCTGACGGCAGGCGGTGAATACCATGAATAAGAAACTCTATCCCAAGCTGGCGGCAATGAACCTGCGGAAAAATTCCAAGCTGTATACGCCCTATATTCTCACATGTATAGGAACAGTCATGCTGTATTATGTTATTTCGGCTCTTTCCCGCAGTCGATCTTTAGAGAGTATGGCCGGCGGCTCGGTTTTAAAAAGCATTCTGGGATTTGGTTCCGTGGTGGTGGCTCTTTTTTCTGCTGTATTTCTATTCTATACAAACAGTTTTTTGATAAAACGAAGGAAAAAAGAAATTGGTCTTTTTAATATTTTAGGTATGGGAAAACGGCATATTGCCGGAGTAATGGTTTTTGAGACCTTGTATACAGCTTTTTTGGGTCTGTTTTTTGGTTTGTTTCTGGGGATCCTCTTCAGCGGGATTTTGTGCTGGCTTTTGCCTATATGGCTGCGTTTTGATGTAGCGTTAAAGTTCGAGACCCCCGTTTCTTCCGTCCTGGAAACGGCAGCTTTCTTTCTTGTCCTTTTTCTCTTGATCCTGCTCCATACCCTGCGCCAGATCCACCTTGCAAAGCCGGTGGAACTTTTGAAAGGAGGGCAAACCGGAGAAAAGGAACCAAAGGCCAAATGGCTTTTGGCCTTGTTTGGAGCTCTTTGCCTTGGGGGCGGGTATGCCATTTCTATTTTGACGGTGGATCCCATAGCGGCTCTGCTGCTGTTTTTTGTAGCTGTTGTGCTGGTCATCATCGGCACATACTGCCTGTTTACTGCGGGCAGCATAACAGTATTGAAAATCCTCCGGAAAAACAAGAGCTACTATTATAAAACATCTCATTTTATTTCTCTTTCCGGAATGATTTACAGGATGAAACAAAACGCGGTTGGCCTTGCTAATATCTGTATTCTTTCTACAGCCGTTCTTGTTATGGTATCCTCTACCGTTTCCCTGTATATGGGAATGGAAGATTCTCTTTATGCCCGTTACCCAAAGGAAATCGCTGTAACGACAGAAGACCTTTCGGAAGAAAATATCCTTTTCATGGATACTGCGGTGTCTTCCGTTTTGAAACAGGAAAAAAGCAAACCGGAAAATACCATTCGATACAGGGTTCTTTCCTTTGCGGCCGGGCAGCAAGGAACAGAGTTTTCAACCGATATCTCTTTTTCAGCCGGAATACAGGAGGTTAAGGTTTTAAGCTTTATCCCCCTGGAAGATTATAACCGTATGACAGGGCAGGGTTTGTCCCTCCGCGACGGAGAAGTGTATATCTACTCCAGCAGAGAACCCTATGAGGAAAATACCCTTTCGGTTTTGAATCAAACCTTTTCCATACGGGATAGGCTTGCGGAATTTCCAGGAAACGGTATGGACAATTCTCAAATAACGGGAACCTATTATCTGGTAGTTAAAGATTTTTCTGTCCTGCAGGAATTGGATCAGAGGCAGGAAAAAGCATATAAGGAGAACGCTTCTCCCATACGGCTGTATTATGGGTTTGATTTGGATGGAGATGAACAGAAGGAGGCTGCGGTTTATAAAGGGTTAAAGGAGCAGCTGGATTCTAAAAGCGAAGAGGGCGGATTTCAGGGGTATGTAGAATCCCGTTCCCAATATCGGCAAGACTTTTTTGCTCTCTATGGCGGTCTCTTTTTTCTGGGAATCTTTTTAGGTATCCTTTTTATGATGGCCACTGTATTGATTATCTATTATAAACAGATTTCCGAAGGATACGAGGACAAAGAGCGGTTTGAAATTATGGAAAAAGTAGGATTAAGCCGTAAAGAGGTAAAAAAGGCTATTCATTCCCAGGTGATGAGCGTGTTCTTTCTGCCGCTTGTTACAGCTGTAATCCATATTGCTTTTGCCTTTCCTGTAATCAGCCGGCTTCTTATGGCATTAGGTCTTATGCAAACGGAGCTTTTTATTTTCTGTACAATAGGAAGCGTGGCAGCTTTTTCGCTGATCTATATTTGTATTTACTGGATAACAGCCCGGGAATATTATAAAATTGTAAGCCAGCCGGAATAGCAGGCTATGGAAACAGAGTATATATGCCCGTAAATATTGGAATGTTTTTTCGGTTCCTTTATACAATATTCTGCTGCGCAAAGGAATCAGGCGAATTCGGGCCGCCGGGCCGCCCCTTCTTTTTTAGGAAGGGGCGGCTTTTTTATCTGTGCGGAGAAAGAATTTATAAAAATTAAATTTACTACTTTACTTTAGTAAAAAGATAGTGTACAATATAGCAAGTCTAAGACAAGAACATGAAATCCTTTTGGAGGTTATAGAACATGAAAAAACTTCTTTCTATGCTGTTAGCCCTGAGTTTGGCAATGGTTTCTTTCGCCGGTTGTTCTCAAAATCAGGGAACGCAGAGCAGTTCTGGTGCGGATACAGGAAGCAGCGAAACTTCCCAGACGGAGTCGGAATCTACGGATTCGAATACAGAGGCGGGAGACGATTCCCTTCAGAAGATCAAGGATAAGGGAGAGTTGATTCTGGGCCTGGATGATTCCTTCCCTCCCATGGGCTTCCGGGATACGGATAACAATATTGTCGGATATGATATTGACCTTGCCAAAGAAGTGGCTAAGCGCATGGGCGTGAAGCTGGTTATTACCCCTGTGGATTGGGATTATAAAGAAACAGAGCTCAACGACGGCAATGTGGACTGCATCTGGAACGGCATGAGCGTGGATGACGAGCGCAAAGAAAAAATGAATCTGAGCGAGCCCTATATGGAGAACCGCCAGGTAGTAGTGGTTCTTTCCGATTCCGGCATCAACACCCTGGCAGATCTTGCCGGAAAATCCGTGATTCTGCAGGCTGGTTCTACAGCGGTAGGAGCTTTGGATTCCAAAGAGGACGTAAAGAGCACCCTGAAGGAAGTCACAGAGGTTCCCAACAATGTACAGGCCATGATGGAATTGGGCCAAGGAACAGGGGACGCTGTTGTAATGGATGAGGTTGTTGCCCGGTATTACATATCCAAAAGCGATAATCCTGACCAATTCAAAATTCTGGATGAAGTGCTTTCCGAAGAAGTATACGCCATTGGTTTCCGTAAAGCAGATCAGGCTCTGCGCGATGAAGTGCAGAAGATCCTTGGGGAAATGAAGGCTGACGGAACACTGAAAGAGATCACGGAAACATGGTTTGGAAGCGATATCTCCATCGTTCCCGATAACGAATAAATAAGCAGTAATGCATGCCGCATACAGAGGCCGGCAGTTGCCGGCCTCTTGTTTTGCGCAGGATAAACCGGAGCAGCAGCCCCGGTTTTCTGTGATTTTGGATTTACAGATGCAAATATTTTTTGGAAAGTAAAAAGTTAGGGAAAAGACCCTAACGGGAGCGAACACTCCTGTAAAAGAGGATGGGATCGTAAATATGGAAGCTTTTTTGGAATCATTTCTGGGTATGGATTTGGAAACGGTGGGAAAAATTCTTGTGCAGATGCTGCAGACTTCGTTAGTCACGCTGCAGCTGTTCTTTTTCACGTTGCTGTTTTCATTGCCTTTGGGGCTTGTGGTAGCGCTTGGAAGAATGTCCCGTTTTAAACCCCTGCAGTGGCTGATCCGTGCTTATTTGCTTGTTATGCGCGGAACTCCTCTTATGCTGCAGCTCATTTTTTTCTGGTTTGGTTTAAAGTTAGGAAAATATGGTTTTTCCCGAATGGAAACGGCTATTGTTGCGTTTGTGCTCAACTATGCAGCCTATTTTGCGGAAATCTACCGGGCGGGCATCCAGGGTGTGCCGCAAGGCCAGCGGGAAGCCGCTAATGTATTGGGCTTTTCCAAATCCCAGACGTTTTTCCGCATTGTCTTGCCCCAGCTGGTGAAGAAAATTTTGCCTCCCATGGGCAATGAATTTATGACCCTGGTGAAGGATACCTCTTTGGCGCAGATTATTGCCGTAGTGGAGATTTCGGCGTTGGCCTCCAAACTGCAGAATGCGGAAGTATCCATTGTGCCTGTTTTTATCGCAGGCGTGTTCTATCTGATTATGAATGCCGTGGTTTCCAAATGTTTCAGTACGGCAGAAAAGAAATTGGATTATTATAAATAAGGAGGGAAATCCCAATGGCAGAAAGCGTTTTATCGGCAGAAAACATTTGCAAATCTTTTGGGCAAAACGAAGTGCTTCGGGGCATTTCCTTTCATGTGAATCAAGGGGAAGTCTTGTCTATAATCGGCCCATCCGGTTCGGGAAAATCCACCCTGCTTCGGTGCAGTACGCTTCTGGAAAAGATTGATTCCGGAAGAATTGCGTATGGGGATCTTCTGATGGCGGAAGGGGAAAAGGGCGGAAAAGCCCAGTATAGCGCTGCGCCGGTTCTGCAGCAGATCCGCCGCAAATTCGGATTGGTGTTCCAGAATTTTAATTTATTCCCCCATTTTTCTGTTTTGCGGAACATCACAGAGGCGCAGATCCGAGTAGCAAAGCGTTCAAAGGAAGAAGCGGAATCCGTAGCTCGGGAACTCCTTCAAAAGGTTGGGCTCAGTGAAAAGGAAAACGCGTACCCCTGCGAACTTTCCGGCGGTCAGCAGCAGAGGGTGGCTATTGCAAGAGCGCTGGCTATGGATCCGGATGTGCTCTTTTTTGATGAACCCACGTCGGCTCTGGATCCGGAACTTACGGGTGAAATTTTGAAGGTTATCCGCGGTTTGGCGGAAGAACACATGACTATGGTGGTTGTAACCCATGAGATGGCTTTTGCCAGGGATGTTTCGGATCGAGTTATTTTTATGGACGGCGGTCTCATTGTGGAAGAAGGAGATCCGCGGGAGGTTATTGAGAATCCCAAAAGCGAGCGTACAAAAGCTTTTTTGGCTCGTTTTCATCAGGTATAATGCTAGAAAAACAGCGGCGGGAATCGATTCCCGCCGCTGTTTTATTCTTTCATTTTATTTCTTTAAAAATTATAAAATCTGGATTTTTCAGCCAGATGCTGCAGTTCGGCAAAGGAACCGGGATCCTTTTTTTGAATCTGGGATTGTAAATCAGGGAGAAGGGAATAAAACAATTCATAACTGGATACGTCCTGATCTAAAAGCTCACTGAGACCCAGATGAGGCTGGCCTTCTTCCATATTGTCTGCTCCTTTCCGTTGTCAAAATATTGCATTTTATTTATGATTTTCAATTCTATATGGGGCTACATTTTAGGATATACAGAAAAAGGGGGGATTATTTTGGTTGTTTCTAGTATTCATTTTGGAAAATATATCGGCGGCAAATTTGACGTTTTTGTGTAATCGTGCTATCCTAATTTAGTGTTAAAATGAAATTTTAGGCAAATCCGTACATTTGCAGCCTGTTTGGAGGGGTGAGAGTTGAAACGAATGTATCCGTATATCCGCCCGGGGCTATGGGCGATGATTGCGGCGATCCTGTTTAAAGGAGCGGGCGCCGTTACAGACCTTTTGATTCCGTATATGATGGGAATTCTGATCGATACGGGCATTGCCACAGGGCAAGCACAGCAAATCGTGGTGATGTGTCTGGCCATGCTGTTTTTGACTATTGTGACGGCCGGATTCAATATCCTTGCTAATTTTATTTCGGCCCGTGCTACCCAAAAAATCGGGGAAAGGATCCGGAACGCGTTGTATTCCCATATTCAGAAGCTGACCATTAAAGATGTGGACAGAATCGAAACGCCTTCTTTGATTACACGGGTAACAAATGATGTGGAGCATGTTCAGAGGACGCTCCTTATGATGACCAGGTTTATGGTCAGAGCCCCCATTATGGCTATTGGGGGAGTGGTCCTTTCTTTGCTGCTGGATCCGGTTTTAACATTGGTCATCTTTGTGGGAATGATTCTTTTGGGCTTTGCCAGTATGTCGGTGTATAAGGTCACGCGGCCCATATACAAAAAAGTGCAGCGGGCTATTGACAGGCTGACTACAATCCTGCGGGAAGGGCTTTCGGGAATCCGGGTAATCAAGTCCTTTAATAAATCGGAATATGAAATCAACCGTTTTACGAACCAGAGCAAGGAAGTAAAAAAATATGAGCTGAAGGCCGGATTGTTTAATGCGTATATGGATCCCTCTATCGGCCTTATTACCAATATGACCATTGCGGTGGTGCTTTTCTGCTCCGGTTTTCGGGTGGAAGCAGGGGCGTTGGAAATCGGCAAGGTTTTTACCATTGTAAATTACATAAATATGATCCTCAATGCGATGACCAGGATCCCCCGTATGTTTATGATGTTCAGCCGGGCCAATACATCCTCTGCCAGAATCGGAGAAATATTGGATATACAGGAAAGCACGGAATACGGCGATGAGGATAAAAGAAAATGCGACGGAACGGTTTTGGAATTCCGGAATGTAAGCTTTTCGTATCCGGGTGCGCCTGTTCAGACGTTGAAGAACGTGAGCTTTTCGCTGCGTAAGGGGCAGACTTTGGCGGTGATCGGTGCTACCGGATCCGGCAAAACCACCTTGCAGAATCTGATTCTCAGGCTGTATGAACCCCAGGAAGGGAGTATCTGGTTTGAAGGCAGAGATATACGAGCATACAGTAAACGCGCCTTGAACCGGATGATTACAGCAGCTATGCAGCAGTATGCCATTTTCGGCATGACTATTCGGGACAATATTATCCTGGATCAGGATTTTGAGGAGGAAAGGCTGGAACGCTCGGCCCAATCTGCCCAGATTATGGATTTGATCGACGAACTGGACGATCATTTTGAATATGAGATAACCCAGAACGGAACCAATCTTTCCGGCGGCCAGAAACAGCGAATCAGCGTGGCAAGAACGTTATACCGCCAGGCGGATCTGACGATTTTGGACGATGTTTCCAGCGCGCTGGATTACAGGACGGATCTGCGCTTGCGCAGTGCCCTTCGAAGGAACTATAAGGATAAGGCGGTTCTTTTGATTTCCCAGAGAATCAGCAGCGTGCGGGGAGCGGACCAGATCCTGGTTCTGGAAAAGGGAAAGGCTGTTGGCCTTGGCACCCATGAAGAATTGATACGAAGCTGCGAGGCATACCGCGATATCTGCAGGACGCAGGCGGTTGAAGTTCCGGAGGGAGGCGAGTGCCATGGGTAAAGGGAAAAGCCGGCTTACGGAAAAGGAACTTCAAATAAGGAGACGCAGGCGCGATTCTCTGTTTCAGCTTCTCCGCTATATTCTGCGGTATAAATGGAGACTTTTGGCAGTGGTGATCGCCGTTATTGCGGCCAATTTGCTGGCCCTGCTGATCCCTGCCCTCACCGGACAAATCGTGGATGTGCTCAGCGAGGGCGTATCCAAAGGCAGTGTGGATTTTGCGGCCGTTGGCCGTGGCGCATTGGGAATCGCGGCAGTAGCAGTGGTTTCCTGGGGACTTAGCGCCCTGCAGAATGTAATGATGGTAAAAACGGCCCAGAATATGGTGCTGGATTTACGGCATGATGTGTTTTCCAAGCTGATGAAACTGCCTGTTTCCTATTTCGATACCAATACCAAAGGAAATATAATCAGCATTGTTTCTGTGGATATTGATAATATCAGCGAAACCGTATCGGCAGATGCCATTACATTGATTACCGGCGCTGTGACGGTTATAGGCTCCCTTGCCATGATGTTGTTCATAAGCCCAATGCTGTCTTTGATTTTTGTAGTTACGGTACCTTTGATGTGCATAATTGCAAGGGTAATTTCCAAACGCGCCCGCAGGCTATTCCGGGAAAAGAAAAATTGTTTTGGAAGACTTTGCGGGTATGCCGAGGAAATGATTACCGCCCAAAAAACAATTAAAGTGTATGGGCTTGAAGAATATAACAAAAATAATTTCTTTGAAATTTCCCGGGAATTGCGGGAAAAAGGAAGCCAGGCGGAATTCGTTTCCAGTTCCATGATGCCCAGCATGAACGGTATCAATAACCTGAATTTTACACTGATCTGCGCTCTGGGAGCTGTTTTGGCTCTGAGCGGGAAAATTTCTGTGGGAGACATATCAGCTTTTGTCCTGTATTCCAAGAAGTTTTCCGCCCCTATCGTGGATACAGCCAATATTATCAATATGCTGCAGTCTTCTCTGGCTGCCTGCGACAGAGTGTTTTCCATTCTCAATGCAGATGCGGAACCGGATGAAGCTTTGCCGGAAAATATTCCTCCCAGAGTCAAAGGAAATATTCGTCTGGAAGACGTTTGTTTTTCCTATGTTCCTGAAAAGCCGGTGCTCAAGCATGTGGACTTTCAGGTAAAACCAGGGCAGAAAGTGGCCATAGTGGGGGCAACCGGCTCCGGAAAAACCACGATCATCAGCCTTTTGTTGCGTTTTTACGATGTGAATTCGGGAAGGATTACCCTGGATGGAAAAGATATCCGGGAATATCCCTTGCAGGAGCTTAGGCGGAATTTCGCCCTTGTCCTGCAGGACAGCTGGCTTTTTGAGGGAAGCGTATACGAGAACATAGGGTATGCCGCGCCTCCGGAAAGAAGCACGCCGGAAAAAATTCGGGAGTTATGCGCGCAGATTGAGGTGGATGATTTTATCAAAACCCTCCCTGATGGCTACGATTCTATCCTTCATAACGATTCGGGAGGCCTTTCCCAAGGCCAGAAGCAGCTTCTTAATATTGCCCGGGCTTTTCTGTGTGATCCGCCCATATTTATCCTGGATGAGGCCACTTCGTCGGTAGATACGCAGACGGAGGCGAAGATTCAGTTGGTTACGGATAAGGTGATAGAGGGAAAAACCAGCATTATCATTGCCCACAGGCTTTCTACCATCCTTTCGGCTGATTGTATCCTTGTTATGAAGGATGGGGAAATCCGTGAAACCGGGACACATGCGGAGCTTCTTAAAAAAGGCGGTCTGTATAAAGATTTGTATGAGAGCCAGTTCCTTACGGGTGAACCTGAAAATTAACAGGCTGGCTCTATAGCTGGTTTGCGAAATCGTTTCCGCCGTATATATCCTTGAAGCCGGGAGGCCTGCTTTTTCAGGCCTCCCGGCTTTCTTCCTGTTTACCGAAAGCTGCGGCAAAGGTATATTTCCATCTATCCTTTCATATGGATTTGTAAAGGAACTTAGGAGCCATAAACGGTAAATGGGAGGGGAAACCGTGTTTATTATTATCCGAAGGAAACATGTGCTCACGGCTGTTTCTATGATCGTGCTTGCCGTGATAACAGTTGTATGCAGCAGCCGGCTTTTTTGGCAGGGAGAAGCCGCGACAAATTCATCCTGTGTGAATTGGGGGCTGGGCTTTTCAGAAGAGGGAAAACCGCCAACAGGAAATGCGTCTGCGGAGTTTTTGAGACAATATAATTCCTGGTATCTTGGGAATACGGATCAAAAAACCATTTATCTTACTTTTGACGCCGGCTATGAGGCGGGGTATACTTCCTCTATTTTAGATACGCTGAAGAAGCATAACGTGGAGGCCGCGTTCTTTTTGGTTGGAAATTATGTAGAAACCAGCCCGGAGCTTGTGAAGCGGATGGTGGAGGAAGGGCATATAGTTGGCAACCATACATACCACCATTATACTATGGCGCAGATTTCCGACGAAGCTTCCTTTGAAAAAGAAATGACGGCTTTAGAGGAAATTTATAAGGAAACTACGGGGAAAGAGCTGGAAAAGTTTTACCGTCCTCCGCAGGGAGTGTATAGTGAAGAAAATCTCAAAATGGCCCAAAAGATGGGGTATAAAACTATTTTCTGGAGCCTGGCTTATGTGGATTGGTATCAGGATAACCAGCCCACCAAGGAACAGGCCTTTGACAAATTAATCCCCCGGATTCATCCGGGCGCCATTGTTCTTCTTCACAGCACTTCCAAAACCAACGCAGAAATTCTGGATGAACTGCTTACCAAATGGGAGGATATGGGATACAAATTCGGTTCCCTCCGGGACCTGACAAAAACCGGATGACCAAACTAAATACGTCTGCAGTATGGAGCGGAATCGCTTTAAAAATCCAGAGGAAGAATAAATTTTCTTCCTCTGGATTTTTTATTGTGGTATTCAATCATATTATAGAAAGGAAATTGGTAAATGTGTTGAAGAATGTGACCGGATATGGTATACTAAGGAAACAAAATATGAATATTCTGGAAATTTGTGTTTTTCTGTTGCAACCTGGAAACACATGGAATATAATCGTTATGTAAACTGCCTTATTTTGCATATTTTTACTGCTGCTTGTTGCCTTATCGAGAACCGGATGGTTATACATGCAATTCCAATGAAAGAATAGCGGATGGAAATGCAGCAGTCTTTTTGTTTGTGAAATATATGGAATTATGTAAAAATAGAGAAGGAGAGAAAAGGAAGTGGGAGTTGTGGAGCGACTGAAAAAGAAAACCATGCGAGTGATTATTTCTGTCTTATGTGCGGCAGTGCTGGTGTTTTCCGCCATACCCTTTATGCAGCAATCAGCCGCTGCAGTAGGAACGGCCGTAACGACAGGCTATCTGAATATGCGGGAAGGCCCCGGCACCAATTACCGGATTGTGCAGACCCTTTCCCCCGGCGCAAAGCTTACTGTGCTGGATGGCTCCGATAACGCCTGGGTTCATGTGCAGACCTCCGCAGGCAAAAAAGGATACTGCAGCCGTTCTTATCTGAAAATTTCCGATACGGTAAGCACTGCTTCCTCTGCTGTGACGGGGAAGGCGCTGGATAATGTCCGGCTTCGTTCCGGCCCCGGCACATCCTATTCCACGTTAACAACTGTACCAAAGGGAACCACGGTAAAAGTAGTGGATAACTCCAATACAGGATGGGTAAAGGTTACATACAGCGGTCTTACGGGTTACTGCAGCCGGGAGTATATGTCCGTATCGTCTTCGGGCAGTTCTTCAGGTGGGACTTCCACCAGTACTTCCTACACAGGAAAGGCACTGGATAATGTGCGTCTCCGCTCAGGACCTTCCACATCTTATTCCACCCTTACAACCGTTCCCAAGGGGACCACGGTTAAGGTTTTGGATGCTTCCAATAAATCCTGGGCAAAGGTTACATATAACGGGCTTACAGGCTACTGCAGCCGGGAGTATATGTCTGTGACGGCTAACGGAGGCAGTTCCTCCAGTTCTTCTTCCAGTTCGAAACCGTCTTCCAGTTCCAAGCCTTCCTCCGGTTCTGGATCTTCCAGCAGCTCCGGCGGAAGCACTGCGGGAACTTCTACCGGCACCACAACCGGTTATTTGAATATGCGCAGCGGCCCCGGCACACAGTATGGTATTGTGTTGACTCTTTCTCCCAATCAGAAGGTTACTGTGCTGAAAATTGAATCCAACGGATGGGCGAAGATCCGTACATCCTCGGGCAAAGTGGGATACTGCAATAAAAGCTATTTAAAAATCACGGCGGGCGGCAGTTCTGGTTCCGGTTCTAGTGGTTCTACCACAGCTGTTACAACCGATAACCTGCGCCTGCGCAAAGGTCCTTCCACATCCTATGCCACAATTGTCATCCTCACCAGAGGGACAAAGGTAACGGTTTTGGATAATTCCAATGCGTCCTGGGCTAAAGTCAAAACAGCCGGAGGGACAGTGGGGTATTGCAGCAAAGAATATCTGACGATTCAGGTAGTGGATGGCGGAGGATCTTCCGGCGGCTCCAGTTCGAAGCCGTCTTCCAGTTCCAAGCCAACTTCTTCCAGCTCGAAACCAGCTTCTTCTAGTTCCAAGCCTTCCTCTTCCTCCAGTTCTTCTTCCGGTTCTTCCGGGACGAATCCTTCCGAGAAACTGCAGGGGAAAGTTACGGATAATCTGAATCTGCGTTCAGGAGCAGGTACCAATTATTCTATACTGCTTACGATCCCCAAGGGATCTACCATAACGGTTTTGGATAATACCAACAGCAGCTGGTATAAAGTATCCTATAACGGCAAAACCGGTTATTGCAGCAGCCAGTATATTGATCTTACCGATAAGGAAGAGAAACCGGATCCGGAAGAGCCGGATTCCAAGATTTTGGGAGCCAAGGTTACGGCGGATTCCCTGCGGGTTCGTTCCGGCCCTGGAACCAATTATTCTATCGTAACGTCTGTGAGCTACGGCACTATGCTGACGGTTCTGGATACCTCCAACGCGGAATGGTATAAGATCCAAACCGGTGGTAAAACCGGGTATGTGAGCAGCGAATATGTGGAGCTGATCTATTCAGACGGAACCATAACGGGCACACTTTCCCTCTCTCAGACAACGGGAAGTATCCCTCTTGGGAAGACCTTATATATTAAGGCCAATACATCTTCTTCTGTTTTGTGGACAAGCAGCAACTCTTCTGTAGCCGTGGTAGAAAACGGATATATCCGGGCCACGGGGAAGGGAACAGCTGTTATTACAGCTGTCAGCGGAAACGCGAAGGGAACTTGCACGGTTTCCGTAAAGGATGCCGAGCCTGTGCGCACAGCCTATACTTCTCCCAATATTGTGGGGGCGGGCGAAAGCGTGCAGCTTATCGCTGTTACAGATACAACCCGTACGGCTGTTAAATTCCAGGTAACCATGCAGGATGGTTCCGTTAAGACCGTAACGTCCTCCAAATACACCACCGAAACGGTTACGGATAAAAACGGAAACAGCTTTAAAACCAGAAAATGGACGGCCAGCATCCAGCTGCCGAAGACGGGAAAATATACGGTGAAGGCTCTTGCGGCTGTAAACGGAAAATATAGTTCTGCCGGTTATACTACGGATGCGTATGCTGTGTCTTCCAAGGATTATACGGTTTCCACCAGCGAAGAACGCCGTGCAAGCGATAAGATTGTGCAGCTCATCGCCAATTGGGAAGGGTATAGCTCCACTGTATATGCGGATATGCTGACGTATACCCAGGTTCCCACCATTGGTTACGGTTATACGTTTGGAACAGGTACGGTTTTCTACAATAACATTTCCAAGACAGAAGCTTGGTCTTTGCTTGTAAATTCCATTAACCGCGCGTCCTATACGTCTGAAGTGAATAAATTCATGCAGCGGAACAATCTGAAAATGAACCAGAACCAGGCGGACTGCCTGATAAGCTTCGGCTATAATGTGGGCCCCGGCTATTGGAATGGTTCCTCCCCCATGGATGCTCGGACGATTATGCTCAATGCGGTAGTTCCTCCTGAAAAGCTGCCTTCCGGCGGATTGGCTGCCACAATTACAAAGGCAACGTCTTTGTATAAGAGCGCTTCCAGAGATTCTTCCAAAGTGATGGATGTGGCCAGCGGCGCCAGCGCTACTGTAATCGCATATGATTTTTCCGATATTCAGGATGGATGGTATAAGGTAAAATGCGGCAGCAAGACCGGTTGGGTGAATTCCGGATATGTGCAGCTATCCAATGCTTCTTCCCTTGTCCACGATCTGAACTATACAAACGCCTATGCATTCGGAACGGATCTGTGCCGTTGGTGCACAGCCGGCGGAAAGGCCTATTCCGGGCTTCTTTATCGTCGGGTAGGGGAGGCAAACGTATACAACTACAACGATTACAGCGCGGTTCGTTATAATAAATACGGGTATAAATATCCTTCTGCGCTGGCAGATCTGCCGTAAAAAGGCAGAGGCTCATTTGATGTGATAACCGGCGCGGCACAAAAGCCGCGCCGGTTTCTGCGCAGTCCGGTTTTCATAGAATGGGAAGTTGGGCTTTAGCATATGAATAGAACGGCAAAGATATGTGAACAACAGAGAAGGGGAGAAAGCTGAAGATATAAAGCTTTCTTTCATAGGGGTACAAATTTAGTTTCAGAGGTAAAGCCTTTGAGCGGAAAGAGGGCAATTTATGAAGTATTTTGGTACAGATGGTTTTCGTGGAGTAGCCAACGAAGGCTTGACGGCAGATCATGCCTTTAAGATCGGGAAATTCCTTGGCTGGTATTTTACGAATGGAGCGACAAAAAAGGCAAGCTGTGTTATCGGCAAGGATACCAGGCGTTCCAGCTATATGTTTGAGTATGCATTGGCTTCCGGACTCAGTTCCACTGGCGTGAATGTATATCTTCTGCATGTAACGACCACCCCCAGTGTTTCCTATATTACAAAGTATGGAGATTTTGATTTTGGAATTATGATTACCGCCAGCCATAATCCTTTCTATGATAACGGGATTAAGGTGATTGACCGGGAAGGCTACAAGATGAGCGATGATGTTCTGGAAAAAATCGAAGAATATCTGGATGGAAAAACCGAAATCACCTTTGCTCATAACGACTCTATCGGAAAGATTACAGACTATATTCAGGGAAGAAATCAGTATATCAGTTACTTAACCTCGGCTACTGTCCGGTCTTTCCGGGGATATAAGGTGGCTTTGGATTGCGCCAACGGAGCGGCCAGCAGTATTGCAAAGACGGTATTTGAAATGCTGGGCGCCAAGACCTATGTGATTCATAATGAACCCAACGGCTTGAATATCAATGTGGATTGCGGTTCCACCCATATAGAGTCCTTGCAGAAATATGTGGCCGAAAACAACCTGGATATCGGTTTTGCTTTTGACGGGGATGCAGACCGCTGCTTTGCCGTGGATGAAAAAGGCAATGTGGTAGACGGCGACCAGATTATGTATATCTGTGCCTGCAAAATGAAAGAAGAAGGCACCCTTCTGAAGGATACGGTTGTAGCTACGGTTATGAGCAATTACGGCATGGAAAAATGTCTTGGAAAAGAAGGTATCCGTTTGCTCAGAACCCCGGTGGGAGATAAATATGTTTCCATGGAGATTATGAAAAATGGCTACAGCATAGGCGGAGAACAATCCGGGCACATCATTTTCAGCAAATACAGCACTACGGGCGACGGTATTCTTACAGCCATTAAGCTGATGGAAACGGTTGTGGAAAAGAAAACCATGCTTTCTTTCCTGACTGCGCCTATAACTTTGTATCCCCAAATTCTGGTAAATAAGCGGGTGCAGGATGCGGATGCGCTTCTGGAAATTCCGGAAGTGAAGGCCGTTATGAAAGAGGCCGAAAAGGATATGGGCGAAAAAGGCCGTCTGCTGCTGCGCAAGAGCGGAACAGAGCCTCTTCTTCGTATCCTGGTGGAGGCGGAAAGTGAGGATCTTTGCCAAAAGGAAATGGATAAAATCCTTGCCTGCGTGGATTCCTTCTTACCGGCAGAATGAATCTTAGATTTGCATAATTAAAAACCTTTGCATGAAAGGTTCCTGCATAAAGAAAAAGCCTGGGAAAAGCAAATGCTTTCCCAGGCTTTCTGCATTTCCATGCAAAAGGGAACGGTTTTATGAAGGGGTTATAGCTCCGTCATCCAATATTTACGGTCCAGGCTGCGGTATTGGACAGCTTCAGCAGCATGCATGGCGGTGATTTCCTCGCTGCCGTCCAGATCGGCGATCGTGCGCGCTACCTTCAAGACCCTATCGTATGCCCGGGCAGAAAGGCCGAGCTTTTCAAAAGCGGCTTTGAGGAGCTTTCGGCCGGGCTCGCTCAGCCGGCATACTTCCTGGAGCTTATCGGGAGAAATACGGGCGTTGCAGGAAAAGCCCATACCTGCGTAACGCTCCTGCTGCAGTTTACGGGCCCGATTTACCCGCTCCCGTATAACGGAAGAGGGCTCGGCTTTTTGGGCGGAAGAAAGCTTTTCGAAATCCACAGGAGGCACTTCAATATGAAGATCCAGCCGATCCAGCAGCGGGCCGCTGACACGGGAAAGATAGCGGTTTACAGCCTTTGGAGTACAGATACAGGATCGGGTTGGATGGCCGAAATACCCACAGGGGCATGGGTTCATGGCCGCCACCAGCATAACGGAACAGGGATAGGATACGGATCCGTTTACTCTGGATATGGTTACGCAGCCGTCTTCAATAGGCTGACGGAGGACTTCCATAGCCTGGCGGGAAAATTCGGGAAGCTCATCCAGAAAGAGCACACCGTTATGAGCAAGAGAGATTTCCCCGGGCTTTGGAATACTGCCGCCGCCGGAAAGACCGGGGGCAGAAACCGTATGGTGGGGTGAGCGGAAGGGTCTGCGGGTAACCAGGGAGTTCCCGTCCGGAAGGGTGCCGGCGATAGAGTGAATTTTGGAAGTTTCGATGGTTTCTTCAAAGGTCATATCCGGCAAAATAGAAGGAAGTCGCTTGGCAAGCATGCTTTTTCCGGAACCGGGAGGACCGATCAGCAGAACGTTGTGCCCCCCGGCGGCCGCGATTTCCAGCGCCCGCTTTGCTTCCTCCTGGCCCCGGACTTCTGCGAAATCCGGCAGGGGAAAATTGGATTTTGCCGGTTGGGATGGATGGGCGGGCTGGATAGGTTTATTACCGGAAAGGTGCAGAAACAGTTCTTTTACCGTATGAAGAGGAATAACGCTGAGACCGCGGACAACTGCCCCTTCCGGAGCATTTTTCGCCGGCACATAGAGGGTGGTATACCCCTTTTTCTGGGCTTCTATGGCCATTGGAAGCACACCGCGGATGGGTCGGATTTCACCGGATAGGGATAGTTCCCCGAGAAATATGGAATGCTCCAGATCTGCCTGAATTTGGCCGGTAGCCAAAAGGATAGCTGTGAGAAGAGGAAGGTCGTAGACAGAACCCTCTTTTTTTCTGTCGGCCGGCGCCAGGTTTACCGTAATGCGGCAGACAGGAAAATCAAAACCGCTGTTTTTGAGAGAAGAACGCACCCTGTCTCTGGATTCGCGGACAGATGCATCCGGCAATCCAACGATCTCAAAAGCAGGCAAACCATTGCTGAGATCCGCTTCTACTTCAACAGGGAAAGCGTCCATGCCAAAAAGACCCATGCTATGTACGTTGGCAACCATTTGTTTCACACCTTTTATGATTCTTGTCTTTCATTATATTCTTTCTTGTTAGGTTATAATTATAAAATGTCATAAAAGCATTAAAATAAAAAATAAAAATGAGAAAAATATTCGCATTTGTTTACCTATACAGCAGTAGACGCCATAGAAAAGTCACGCAATCCGTTTTGAAAAAGACCGTTTTTCATATTAGGTAAAAAGAAATTTCGAATCTAGGAATAAATTTAACGGGGAAAAGCAGGATGCTTATACGCTATAAAACAGATAAACTTTGTCATTTTGACAAATTTGATGTCGAATTTCAAAAACTATTATGAAAATCCTACTCTTTTTTTCTAAAAAACAGAAAAAATAAGTTGACTTCTGGCTTGAAATGCGGTATGATGAGTTCATTCAAAAAGGCCGAATGTCCTGAGGTGCTTGTGTTGCATGATCATTCTTCGGATCAGTTTATTTCATTTTCTGATTCCCAGTTAACGAAATTAGTGCAAAAGGGAAATGCGGATGCTTTTATAGAGATTGTTTCCCGTTATATGCCTCTGGTGCATCGTCTGGCGGCGGATTACCAATCTGCTTTTATTGAAAAAGATGATTTGTGCCAGGAAGGTATGCTGGGGCTGTTATATGCTGCTCGATCCTATGACGAAAAGCGTAAGACTGGCTTTCAGACCTATGCCGGAGTTTGTATACGAAACAGACTGATTGCTGTTTGGAGACAGGCGGCGGGCTACAAAAATCTTCCTATGAAAAATTTTCTTTCTCTCAGCCAGGAAGAAGGAATGTCGGTTCCGTCATCAGATCCATGGAAGGATCCGGAAACCTTTGTAGCTGAGAATGAAAGCCTGGATTCCCTGCGAAAGAGGATTACCCAAGCGTTATCTAAAATGGAGCAGCAGGTTTTGTTCTTATATCTTAGCGGATGCGGATTTGAAGAAATCTCGAAGACGTTGGATATTGGGAAAAAGTCCGCTTATAACGCGTTGCAGCGGGCTCGCGAGAAGTTGCGGCAAAGTTTTAGTTCGTCTATATGCCCCGGTAGCTTAAATTAGAGCGTTGGTTTTCAAAGGCGGCGGTTTAAATCCGTCTACGGGCAAATATCTTTATCAAAGCGAGGTAAAATCAAATGTACGAAGACAAGACTCTCATCTGCAAAGAATGTGGCGCTGAATTTGTGTTCACCGCCGGCGAGCAGGAATTCTACGCTTCCAAGGGATTCGTAAACGAGCCCCAGAGATGCAAGGCCTGCCGCGACGCCCGCAAGAATGCTGCAAAGCCTGAGCGCGAAATGTTCACGGCTGTTTGCGCTGCCTGCGGCAAGGAAGCTCGTGTTCCTTTCAGACCCCGTGAGGATCGCCCCGTTTATTGCAGTGAATGCTTTGCCAAGATGAGAGAAGAATAAATATATTTCTTTTCTAAAATTAGCGCTCCGGAGTATTCCGGGGCGCTTTTTTTATGGATTTGTCATTAAAAAATGCTGCGCGAGTGGATAACCGCCTGGAATTTGCGGGATCCAGGATAGAAACGTAACGGGAATAGGGTCTATTTGGAATGATTTTTATACGTAATTGTGGAAATACGTTAGGAAAGGCAAAAATGCAGAAGAAAACGCAAGGCAAGTTCACTGGCAGTATTGCAAATTCATTTTCGGGGTATTATAATAAAACAAACCAGAATATTACGGTGGAGGTTTCATACAATGGCTGTTATTACAAAAGATACGTTAATTGGAGATATTCTCAAAATCGATCAGACCACGGCTCCCTATTTCTTTGAGATGGGAATGCATTGCCTGGGCTGCCCCGCATCCAGAGGAGAAACACTGGAGCAGGCCTGCATGGTTCACGGTGTAGATGTGAATGTGCTTTTGGAAAAGTTAAATGCCCATATTGCCGGTAAATAAGATAGACGGAAAAGCCGTCCGGCTCCATTTGGCCGGGCGGCTTATTTTTTGAAAGGGAGGGCATGGAAATGGGCAGGCCTCTGTTTCGATTGGGCAAACGCCTGGGGCTCTGCGCCTCTATGGTGCGGGAAGGTGTTTCTTTGGCAGATATAGGAACAGACCACGGGTATCTCCCCATATGGCTCAGTTTGCACGGAAGAATTTCCCGGGGAATTGCGGCGGATATTCGCCCCGGCCCCCTTTGCGCGGCGGAAAAAAATATAGTCCGCTGGAAAGCAGACAAAATTACTACCAGACTTTCGGACGGGCTTAAGGAAATACAGCCCGAGGAAGCCGATGATATTGTTATAGCCGGAATGGGAGGCGAACTGATTGCCCGCATTATCCGGGATGCATCATGGCTGAAAAACAGGGAGAAGCATCTTATTTTGCAGCCTATGACTTCCTTTGCGGAACTCCGGAGTTTTTTATTGGAGGAAGGGTATGCAATCCTTAGGGAGGAAGCCGTTTTGGAGGAACGCCGGGCGTATAGCGTTATTCTGGCGGTGTATGATCCAGAGGCTGTAAATCCATTCCCCGGGTATGCCCATATAGGAGGTATAGATGCTTCCACACAGGCAGGGCGAGAATATTTGAAAGCCAGGGCGATCAGTCTACGCAAGCAGGCTATAGGGCTGCGGTGCCAGAAAAAGCTGGAAGAAGCGGATGAAATCGAAAACATCGTTTCCCTGATTATAGAACGGATAGAAGAAGGAAGAAAGGGTGAAGAAATGTGATACGGGCAGAAGACATATATTCCTATATAGATACATTGGCGCCTTTTTCTACGGCTATGGATTTTGACAATGCCGGGCTGTTGGTGGGAAGCGGAGCGCAAACGGTAACAAAGGGGCTTATTACCCTGGATATTACCCATGAAGCCGTAAGCCGGGCAGAAGAAATAGGGGCCGAGCTGCTTGTGAGCCATCATCCCGTTATTTTTTCTCCTTTAAAGAAGCTTTCCGCTGAAAGTGTCCCCTATCGGCTGGTGGGGAATGGCATGGCGGCTATTTGCGCCCATACCAATTTGGATATGGCGGCTGCCGGTGTAAACTTCTGCTTGGCGCAGAAGCTTTCTCTTAGGAATGTGCGGGGTGTATCGGAATTTTGCCCGGGAGCGTATATCCTTTGGGAAGGGGAACTTCCGGAGCCTATGGATCCGGAACGTTTTGCTTCCTATGTAAAGGAAAAACTGGGCTGCCAGGCAGTGGAACTGGCGGCGGGGAAAGAACAAATCCGAACCGTTGGGCTTTGCAGCGGCGCAGGGGCGGAATATATGGATGAATTGGAAAATGCCCAGGCCTTCCTTACGGGAGAAGTGAAGCATCACGAGTGGCTGGCCGCCCGGGAAAAGGAAATTACGCTGGTTTGCGCAGGGCATTATTCCACGGAGGTAGTGGTTTTGGAGCCCCTTGGGGCATCTCTGGGGAAAAGATTCCCCCAGGTGGAATGGGAAGTATTTCTGGGAGAACCTCCCATGCGTTTCATATAAACGGATAGGGGGCGGAAAAGGCGGATCCCCAAAAGGGCGTAAAAGCTTTTGGGATAAGCCGGTTTTCTGCCCTGTGTTTTTGGACCGGGAGTATGCATTCCCCGGGAAAAGGAGTGGATACACATGGCTCTGGACGGAGCTTTTTTACGGCATATAAAAAAGGAAATAGAAGAAAAGGCGCTGGAAGGAAGAGTGGAAAAAGTTTACCAGCCCAATCGGGAAGAAATGGTTTTGGTGATACGAACCTATACGGATCACCTGAAGCTCCTTCTTTCCGCCCGGGCCAACAGCGCCCGGATTCATTTTACCCGGTTTGTGCCGGAAAATCCCAAACAACCGCCTATGCTTTGTATGCTCATGCGAAAACGCCTGCAGAGCGCCAGGCTTTTAAGACTGGAGCAGCAGGGGTTGGAGAGGGTTCTCTGTTTGGTGTTTGACGCGGTAAATGAACTGGGAGACCATGTGGAGCTGCGGCTCTATATGGAGGTTATGGGCCGTTACAGCAATATTATTTTTGTGGATGAAAAAGGGAAAATTATTGACGCTTTGAAACGGGTAGACGCGGAGATGACGTCGGAAAGGCTGGTTCTTCCGGGCCTATCCTATGAGCTTCCGCCTCCCCAGGATAAAATCTGCCTGCTTCAAGCTTCCGTGGAAGAGGCGGAGACAAGAATCCGCGCTTCTAAGGATGGCACGGAGCTTTCCAAAGCGATCCTGAATGCTCTGCAGGGTGTTTCTCCCATCGTCTGCCGGGAATTGGCCTATAGGACGGGTCACGGCGCGGAACTTCGTGTTGGCACCATGGGAGAAGAGCAGTGGCAAAGATTCCGGTTCTTTTTGAGACAATTGCAGGAGCGGATGGAAGACATATCGGGGGAACCGTATATGGCGTCCAACCTTTCCGGCAGACCGGTGGATTTTACCTATTTTAATATAGAGCAATACGGAACGGGAGCAGTAGTGGGGAAGCAGGAAAACTTTTCCGATCTGCTGGATGCTTTCTATGATGAGCGGGATAGGCAGGAACGGATGCGGGTCCGCTCGCAGGACCTTTTACGGCTGCTTTCCAACACATCCGAGCGTTTAAGCAACAAGATCAATAAGCAAAAGGCGGAACTTTCAACCTGCGCAAAACGGGATGAACTCAAGACATATGGGGAATTGCTCAGCGCGAATCTTTACAGGCTGGAAAAAGGGGCGCCTTTTGTAGATCTGGAGAATTACTGGGAGGAAGGAATGCCGCTGGTGCGTGTTCCCATGGATCCTTTGCTTACTCCCTCCGAGAACGCCCAGAAGTATTTTAAGGAATACAGAAAAGCGAAAACCGCTGAAGAAAAGCTGACGGAGCAGATTCGCCAGGCTTCTCAGGAATTGCAGTATATCGATACGGTATTCGATGAATTAAGCCGGGCTCAGACGGAAAGGGATCTTTCCGAGATCCGCCAGGAACTGATGGAAGAAGGATATGTACGGCGTTCCAAGGGTAAGCAGCGTCCTCAGGCGGCGGCAGCTCCGATGCGGTTTGTTTCCAGCGAGGGCTTTTTGATCCTTGTGGGAAGAAATAACCGCCAAAACGATAAGCTCACTCTAAAGACAGCCAATAACCGGGATATTTGGTTCCATACCAAAAATATACCGGGTTCCCACACCATACTGGTGACAGAAGGGAGAGAGCCGGGAGAAGTTTCCCTGCGGGAGGCAGCCATGCTGGCGGCCTGGCATAGCCGGGGAAAGGATTCTTCCCAAGTGCCTGTAGATTATACCCAGGTGCGCAATGTGAGCAAGCCCTCCGGGGCTAAACCGGGCATGGTTATTTATGTAAACTACAATACGGTATACGTTACCCCGGAGGAAGACTTGGTCTCCCGTCTGGAGGAAAAGTCGTAAAGGCAGAGCCGCCGGCTGTTTATAGGTGGGAAGAGATATTGTTTTTAAGGCAGAAAGGGCTGCCATAAGGGAAGGGGTGAAAACACTATGGAACAAGATGCATGGAAGAAGTTTGAGGAAGGAAAATCCTTTGACGCGTATTTGACCTATGGCGCGCATCCTTTGGAGGAGGAAGAGGGCTACCGGTTTTGCGTATATGCTCCCAGGGCCAGAAAAGTGGAATTGATTGGAGAATTTAACGACTGGAAAGGCCAGCCAATGGAATATGAGCGAGGAAATTGGAAAACCGTTTCCAAGGAAGCACTGCCCGGAATGCTGTATAAATACCGGATCTACCAGGAGGACGGCAGAGTGCTGGATAAAGCGGATCCCTTTGCTTTCAGCACGGAACTTAGGCCGGGAACAGCTTCGCGGCTGACGGAAACAATTTGGTATTCCTATAAAGATGAAGACTGGATGGCGTCACGGGATAAAGGATATAATAGGCCCGTATCCATTTACGAGGTGCATGCAGGTTCCTGGAAACGTCATGCAGACGGAAGCTGGCTTACATATGGGGAATTGGCTCAGGAACTTTTGCCGTATCTTTTGGAAAACCACTTTACCCATGTGGAGTTCCTTCCTTTACACGAGCATCCTTTTGATGGCTCCTGGGGATACCAGGTCAGCGGCTTTTTCAGCCCAACCTCCCGCTATGGGACGCCGGAGGAACTGGCGGGTCTGGTGGATCTGTTTCACAGGAACGGGATCGGCGTTATATTCGATTTTGTTCCCACCCATTTTACAGTGGATGATTTTGCCCTGAGCCGGTATGACGGAACACCGGTTTACGAATACGCCCAGCCGGAGATCGGTTACAGCCAGTGGGGATCCTGCAATTTCGATTACTACAAGGGCGTGGTGAAAAGCTTTTTGCAATCTGCGGCGGATTACTGGCTTTCTGTTTTTCATGGAGACGGCCTTAGGATGGATGCCGTCAGCCATGCTATCTATTGGCAGGGGCAGGAAAACAGAGGGATAAACGTGGGCGGCGTGGAGTTTTTACGGGATATGAACCGAGGGCTTCACCAAAGGCATCCCACCGCCGTTTTGATCGCGGAGGATTCCAGCAATTATCTGAAGGTAACGGCTCCCGTGGAATACGACGGCCTGGGCTTCGATTATAAATGGGATATGGGCTGGATGAACGATACTCTCTGTTTTCTGGAGCTGCCTTTCGGCGCGCGGATGTCCGCAGGAGGAAGCCTGAAATTTTCCATGGCGTATTTTCAAAACGAGCTTTACCTTCTTCCTCTTTCCCATGATGAGAATGTCCACGGCAAAAAGACCATTCTGGATAAGATCCAGGGCACCTATGAGCAGAAATTCGCTCAGGCCAGGTCTTTATATACCTATATGTTCTGCCGGCCCGGAAAAAAGCTGAATTTCATGGGAAACGAATTGGGGCATTTCCGGGAATGGGATGAGAACCGGGAACTGGATTGGGAACTTGTCTCTTACCCGATTCACGATAGCTTCCGGCGGTATTTTCGGGAGTTGGGAAGCCTTTATAAGCAGCATCCCGCCCTGTTTCAGGGGGAATACGATCTATCCTGTTTTCAGTGGGTAGAGGCAGCCTCCTTAGATTCCTGCCTTTTGGCGTTTTCCCGGAAATCGAGGGAAGAAGAGCTTTTGATCCTTATAAATTTTTCATCCCGTGGATATCCGGGGCTTTTAGTCTCTTCCGGGGAAGGCACCTATACGGAGCTTCTCAACAGCGATGCCTATACCTGGGGCGGCTCCGGTATGGTGAACGATAAGCCGCTGAAGGCCAAAAGGCGGGGGAAAGAGACAAAAGCGACTATACGTGTGCAGCTGGCTCCGTTTTCTTCTGCTGTGTTTTCGGTCAAGGAATAAGGAGACCGGCGGCGTTGGGGCAGTAAAACCATAAACGAATGCATGGTTGCGAATAGGATTTTTCAGGTTCAGCCGATAAGGCGGAAGGAGGATGACCATGAGCTATAAAGAGGAATTTATTTCTATTTATACAGAAAAAATACATAGGGAGGGCGCTAACCGCCTTCTGGATTGGCTGGGAAAGACGGATTTTTTCGACGCACCCGCCAGCACGAAATTTCACTGCGCCTGCAAAGGTGGCCTTGTGCAGCACAGTGTAAATGTTTACCACACGCTGATGGAGAAGCATTTTGATCCGGAAACCGATAACGAGGAGACCTTTGCCATCTGCGCCCTTCTTCACGATATCTGCAAGGCGCAATTTTATAAGGAATCCACCCGAAATGTGAAAAACGACGAAACAGGCCGCTGGGAGAAGGTTCCTTTCTACCAGGTAGAGGATAGCTTCCCTTATGGCCACGGGGAAAAATCGGTTTTTTTGATCGAGCGTTTTCTCCGGCTGAAGACCAGCGAGGCCATGGCCATCCGTTGGCATATGGGAGGGTTTGATGATTCCGTTCGGGGAGGCAGTTTTGCTTTGACTCTGGCTTTTGAAAAGTATCCTCTGGCGGTAAAACTCCATCTTGCGGATTTGGAAAGCACGTATCTCCGGGAAAGAGGCACTTCGGCAGTCCCCCATCGCTAAAACCCGGCGGTCGCCTGTTTTCCCGTATACAAGGGGGATCCGGCAGGCGGCGCCGCTAAAGAATGCAAAAATGTCCACGGAGAATTGGCAATAGGATGTGATATACAAATGACGGCCTTTTCCCTGAAACTTTTGGCTCTTGCCACTATGACGGCGGACCATATAGGGGCGATATTTTTCCCGCAGGAATTGTGGATACGGGTTATAGGGAGGATGAGTTTCCCCATTTACTGCTTTCTTTTGGGGGAAGGGCTTCTGCATACACGCAGTTTTTGGCGGTATGCAGGGAGATTGGGAGTGTTCTGCGTTCTATCGGAGGTTCCCTATGACCTTGCTTTTTCCCGCATGTATTGGCAGCCCGCCAGGCAGAATGTGTTTTTTACGCTGCTTTTGGGGTTACTAGGGGCGGGGCTCCTTTTAAAAAAGGGAAAAGAGAAACCTTTTGTATGCTGTGTCGGGGCGGCGCTCTGCGCGGCCGCAGCGGAATGGATCCATTCAGATTACGGAGCCATGGGCGTATGCTTTATTATTTGCTTTGCCCTCATCCGGAACAGACCGGCTTCCTGCGCTGCTTTTACCTTTCTGAATACGGCGGATTCCCTTTTAAGCGGCAGTGTGCAGATCTATGCCCCTATTGCGGCCGTTCCGATTCTGCTGTATACAGGAAAGAAGGGAAAATCCTTTCCCAAATATCTGTTTTATGCATTTTATCCAATTCACCTTCTTCTTTTTGCGGTACTTTTTCACTTTACCAGATAAAAACACACGGGAATCGGTTGCGGCTTAAAGGCCGTTCGTGGTATACTTTATATATTGTGGCCGCGACATTTCCATTTTGAATTGTGGGATGGAAAAAGTTATATGGAGAAGGTCAGATACGCTAACAGGAAAGGGAATGAAAACATGTACAGTGATTTGATGGATTCAATCGGCTTTGTAAAAAATGTGGATCCGGAAGTAGGCGCTGCAATGGGCGACGAACTGGCCCGCCAGCAGCACAATCTGGAACTGATTGCTTCGGAAAATATTGTTTCCCCTGCGGTTATGGCGGCAATGGGAAGCATCCTCACCAATAAGTATGCGGAAGGATATCCGGGAAAACGGTATTACGGCGGCTGCCAGTATGTGGATGTAGTGGAAGAGATCGCGAGAAAGAGAGCCTGCGAACTGTTTGGCGCCGAACATGCCAATGTGCAGCCTCATTCCGGCGCGCAGGCCAATCTGGCGGTATATTTTGCCCTTTTGAATCCCGGCGATACGGTAATGGGCATGAGCCTTTCCGAAGGCGGCCATCTGACCCATGGTTCTCCGGTGAATATGTCGGGAAAATATTATAATTTTGTTCCGTATGGCGTAAGCCCCAAGGATGGCCGTGTAGACTATGAGAAGGTTTACGAGCAGGCCATGGAAGTAAAGCCCAAGATGATCGTGGCTGGAGCCAGCGCCTATCCCCGGGCTCTGGATTTCAAGAAGTTCCGTGAGATTGCCGATGCCTGCGGCGCCCTGTTTATGGTGGATATGGCGCATATTGCGGGCTTGGTGGCTTCCGGCGACCATGCGAATCCGGTGGAATACGCGGATATCGTTACCACTACCACCCATAAGACTCTCCGGGGCCCCAGAGGCGGCATGATCCTCTGCAAGGAGGAATACGCGAAGGCTATCGACAAGGCAATCTTCCCCGGCACCCAGGGCGGCCCTCTCATGCACGTAATCGCAGGCAAGGCTGTTTGTTTGGGAGAAGCGCTGAAACCGGAATTTAAGGAATATGGTCATCGTGTAGCAGCTAATGCCCAGGCTTTGGCAAAGGGTCTTCTGGCCCGGGATGTGAACCTGGTTTCCGGCGGAACGGACAACCATCTGATGCTGGTTGACCTTACCGGCTTGGAGCTTACCGGCAAAGAGCTGGAGCATCGGCTGGATGAAGTGAACATCACGGCTAATAAGAATACAGTTCCCAACGAGCAGAGAAGCCCCTTTGTGACCAGCGGTCTCCGTTTGGGTACTCCTGCGGTCACCACTCGTGGGCTGGATACTGCCGATATGGATATTGTGGCAGAGTGCATCGCCCTTGCTGTCCATGATTTTGAGCCCAATCGGGAAAAGATTAAGGCAAAGGTAGCCGATATCTGCGCAAGACATCCTCTTTACGAATAATTAGAGATTTCCGCAGCTATACCGGTTTGCTGTAAAAAGTGAATCAAAAGGTAAAACCCGCCCTGCGCATCAGGGCGGGTTTTCTTGCTATAGCGGTTCACCCCGGTTCATAACCGGTATAGAGAACCCCCTCTCTCTTCCTCTTGCAAACGGGGAGAAAGACCGATATACTGATACATATACCTCTGCCGGGAGAGAGTGCATGAAGAGAAGCTTTTTCGGCTGTTTTGGGGTTGTATATAGGGCAAGATAAAGGAGACGACAATATATGGCTTCACCTTTGGCGGACAGGCTCCGCCCTAAACAGCTTGAAGATATAGTAGGGCAGAAGCATCTTTTGGGGAAAGGACGTCCTCTTCGGAAAATTATTGAATCAGGAGAGATACCCAATATGGTTTTTTACGGGCCTTCCGGCGTGGGAAAAACCACTTTGGCAACGTTTATCGCCAAGCGAACCAACCGGAAGCTCTGCAAATTAAACGGCACCACTGCTTCTACGGCGGACATCCGGGAGGTGGTTTCCCAGCTGGATAGACTGGACGCGGTGAACGGTGTTTTGCTGTATCTGGACGAGATTCAGTATTTCAATAAAAAGCAGCAGCAGACCCTTTTGGAATTCATAGAAAACGGCAGTATCACTCTGATTGCGTCTACAACGGAAAACCCGTATTTTTATGTGTATTCCGCTATTCTCAGCCGCTCCACGGTTTTTGAGTTCAAGACGGTGGAACCGAAGGAAATGGAGCCCGCTATCGAAAGGGCTTTCCGGTTTTTGGAAGAAGAAAGAGAAATTTCCATTCTTCCGGAAGACGGGGTAGTCTCCCACATCGCCTCGGCGTGCGGCGGGGATGTGCGCAAAGCCATGAACGCGGTGGAATTATGCGTCTTTTCCGGGGATATGGAAGAGGACGGCGTGCTGCGTGTTAAGCTGGAGGACGCCCGGGAGCTTACCCAGAAAAGCGCCATGCGCTACGACAAAGATGGGGACGAGCACTATGATCTTATGTCGGCCTTTCAGAAATCCATGCGGGGGTCGGATCCGCAGGCTTCTATTTACTATCTGGCCAGGCTTCTTTCTGCGGGGGATCTGCCCTCCGTCTGCCGCAGGCTTATGGTCTGCGCCTGCGAGGATGTAGGGCTCGCCTATCCAATGATTATTCCTATTGTCAAGGCCGCGGTGGACGCCGCTTTGCAGGTTGGCCTTCCGGAAGCTCGTTTCCCTCTGGCGGACGCGGTTCTTCTGGTGGCAAACAGCCCAAAATCCAATTCGGCCCATAACGCCATTAATTCGGCCATGGAGGATATAGGTTCCGGAAAAGTGGGCAGGATTCCCAGAACTTTGCAAAATAAGCATTACGATGGGGCGGACGCCGCCGTAAAAGGGCAGTTTTATAAATATCCCCATGAGTATCCCCATCATTGGGTGGAGCAGCAATATTTGCCGGATAGCCTCCGGGATGCGGTATATTATGAATGGGGAGAAAATAAAAACGAGCAGGCTTTCCGTCAGTATTGGGAAGCTATAAAAGGAAAGAACGGTAAAACAGGTTCCCGCTAACAAAACTTTAAGAGAAAAGAACAGCGTAAAAGAGGAGCGTATATATAGTATGCCAGTGGAACATCTTTTGAAGGCCTATGCCCTTCTGGAAAGAATCACACCCCTTCCCGTAGACTGCGGAAAATTTTGCAGCAGAGCTTGCTGCAAGGGGGACAGCCAAACGGGAATGGAACTTTTTCCCTATGAAGACATGCTGCTGAAAGGAAAAAAGGATTTTTCCATCCTGCCGGCAGAAGATATAGAGAAATATGGGCTTTGTGTATGCGAAGGATTTTGCCGCCGCGAAGAAAGACCTCTGGCTTGCCGCATATTTCCCTTTTTTCCTCTAGTGTATACGAATAAACGGACAGGCAGACTGGAAATCCGGATAATACAGGATCCCCGGGGACGGTCCCTTTGCCCGCTTGTTCAGCAGGATATTTCTCCCCAGCCTATTTTTGAGCGGCGCTTGCGCCGAGCCACCCGAATTCTGCTTAAGGATCCGGTTTTAAGAGAGTATATATTGAAAACGGGCAGCTTTTTAATGGATATAGAGGCTTTTCGCCGGAAACTCATAAAAACATAGGCGCGCACGTATAGATAGTATACAGGAAGAAGCAAAGAACCTTTAGAGAAGTGAATGAGTTGTTAAATTTAGGGGAATATAGTTTCAAAAAGGGAAATTCTTCTTGTAACTTTGGGGCACGGGTGGTATGATAAAAGAAAAACCTAAGTGTAGCACAGCGTATAACGGAAAGGGCAGAAAAGAGGCATAGAAATGAAAAACGAGACTTTATTTAAGCTATCCTATGGTATGTATGCAATTGGCGTAAAGGATGAGGAAAAGGCTTCCGCCTGTATCGTAAACACGGTTTTTCAGGTGACAAACTCCCCTAATACGCTGGCAGTGAGCATGAATCATCAAAATTACAGCCACGACTGTATCCAGAAAACGGGGTTGTTCACCGTATCTGTGTTATCAGAGGATACTTCCGGCGCAGTGATCGGGGCTTTGGGTTTCGCGTCCGGCCGGAACACAGATAAGCTTGCCAATGTGCGGCACCGCATTTTGGAAGAAGGTCTCCCCGTTATTAAAGAGAATATTTGCTGCTGGTATCTCTGCAAAGTGATTACCACCGCGGAAACTCCCACCCATACGCTTTTCATCGGGGAGATCATAGCAGGCAGCGATAAAGCGGTGGGGAATCCCATGACCTATGATTACTATCATAGGGTGATAAAAGGAACCGCCCCTAAAAACGCGCCCACCTATCAGAATATTTCCCGCAAGGACGAAGATCTGGGAGGAAATACGTGGATCTGCACCGTATGCGGTTACGAGTATAAGGATGCGGATGTTCCTTTTGAGGAGCTGCCGGATGACTGGGTGTGTCCTATCTGCGGTATGCCGAAATCCGCTTTTAAGAGAAAATAGAAAACACTATCTATAAATAAAAAAC
>CALWJA010000088.1 GCA_944380875.1 uncultured Clostridia bacterium | reverse complement strand
ATCGTATAGGGATGCCAAAAGCACAGCAGGCTGATATTTGCTGCTATGTTATATTGGCTATGGCTGGAATAAAGCCGGATATGCAGTGGGAAGAGGCTACAAACGAATGGATTCGTATACATGATATTATTCAGTTTGCCAATTCTTATTATGGAACTACATATGCCGAGAATAGTCGGGAGACGTTCAGAAAACAGGCGTTACATCATTTCCGTACAGCAGCGTTGGTAGAAGATAATGGAAAAGCTACAAATAGTCCGAATTATCGGTATAGGCTGACAGAAGAAACATTACAGATGTTAAGGGTTAGAGATACGATTGAGTGGCAACCTTCTTTGAGAAGATTTCTTCATTATCATCAGAGCCTGATTGAAATGTATGCCTCTAAAAAGAAAATGAGTATGATGCCCGTAAAGATAAATGGACAGGATTTCAGCTTTTCACCGGGAAAGCATAATGAACTGCAGAAAGCAATTATTGAAGAGTTTGCGCCGAGATTTGCGCCAAATTCAGAGTGTCTGTATGTGGGTGATACTATAGAAAAAGACTTGGTAAAAAATGTTGAAAAACTGACAGAATTGGGATTTGAAATTACACTTCACGATAAGATGCCAGATGTGGTGCTTTATCGTGAAGATAAGGATTGGCTGTATTTTGTGGAATCGGTGACTTCGGTAGGCCCGATGGATCCGAAACGTATTCTTGAAATCAAAGAAATGACAAAAGATGTGACGGCAGGAAAGATTTTCGTAACGGCTTTTTTGGATTTCAAGACTTATAAAAGGTTTTCGGAGGAGTTGGCATGGGAGACAGAGGTCTGGATTGCTGAAATGCCAGAACATATGATTCATTTGAATGGAGATAAATTTTTAGGGCCACGATAGGCAGAAAGGAGAAGGTATATGGGGGAAAGGAAAGCGCTTGTGGTAGGTATTGATGAGTATCCCACTTGCCCATTACATGGTTGTTGCAATGATTCAGAGGCAATAAAAGATCTTTTAAGTAATCATGGAAATGGTGATCCTAATTTTTCAGTTTGGAAAAAGGATAACATTACAACAAAAGGAGAATTAAGAGGACTAATTGAAAAATGTTTTGAAGGAGATGCAGATGTTGCCTTATTTTATTATTCTGGACACGGACATATTGATTCTGTAGGTGGCTATTTGGTAACACCTGATTTTTCGGAATATGATTATGGGGTGTCGTTGCAAGAAATATTGACTATTGCCAATAATTCAAAATGTAAGGAAAGAATTATTATTCTTGATAGTTGCTATTCAGGGTTCATGGGAAGTATTGATACAGCAGGTCAAAATACAGCCAATATTAATGAGGGAGTTACGATTATGACGGCAAGTCGTAACAACCAAACTTCTATGGAAGTCAATGGTCACGGTGTATTTACAGCATTATTAATGGAAGCGTTAAAAGGCGGAGCTGCTGATGTGACCGGACATATTTCTATTGCTGGGGTATATGCTTTTATTGATAAAGCTTTAGGGCCATGGGAACAAAGACCAATATTTAAAACAAATGTAACAAGATTTACATCATTAAGAGAGGTAAAGCCACAAGTTGATATTTCTATTTTACGAAAGATAGGAACATATTTCGAGACAGAGGATTTTCGGTATCGGTTAGATCCTTCATTTGAACCAACAAATAGAACTGAAGAAGTTCATAAAGTAGTGGAACCATATGCAAATGAGGAACATACAGCCATATTTTCTGATTTACAGAAGCTGGAAGGAATTGGACTGGTCGTTCCAGTAGGAGAAGAACATATGTATTTTGCAGCTATGAATTCAAAAGCTTGTGAATTAACAGCTGTAGGTAAACAATATTGGCGCTTAGTAAAAGAAGGAAGAATATAGGGAGGTAAAGTAAAATGCCAAAATTGAGAGATTATCACATTTTAATTAGTCATTCATGGGATTACAATTCTGATTATGAAACCATTAAAGGGTGGTTAGATAATGCGTCCTATTTTACTTGGACAAATTATTCGGTTCCACTTTCAAAACCACTTGATGTAAACGGCAAAAAAGAATTAAAGGACAAATTAAGAAATAGGATAGCATTGTGTAGTTGTGTTATTATTCTTTCAGGAATGTATGTTGCGTATAGCGAATGGATTGATTATGAGATCGATACAGCAATTGAATTGGGAAAGCCTATTATTGGGGTAAGACCTAGAGGACAAGAAAAAACTCCGAGTAAGGTTAGCAACAATGCGGATGTTATGGTGGGATGGAATTCAAACAGTGTTGTTCAGGCTGTAAGGGATTATGCGCTTTAAAGATTTACTTTATTTTTGTTGATTAAAGAAATCAAAGTAGTGGAAATTTATAGCTGTATTTATACGGTTAAACGTGGCTCTATTTTGGCTCTAAAAATTTGAACCGGCACGAATATGTAAAGAAGTTATAAGAAATAAGAATAATAAAATCAACAGGAACCATAGAAAAGCAGCCAGTTCAATTTATCCGCCGAGGAGTTTGAATAGTCGGCGGTGGGCCAGAAAGCCTTTATTTACGGGCTTTTCCGGCACCGGTGCCTCTGGATTGCATTATCATTGCATTTTTACATTTGCCTGTGATAAGAAGCGGTGAACTGATTG
>CALWJA010000087.1 GCA_944380875.1 uncultured Clostridia bacterium | reverse complement strand
AAGAGTTATTGAGTAGTTTTTAAGCGTACATAGCAAGTAGATATGTTCCCTCATACGACCGAGAGGACAAAAACAGCGGTGGATCAAGTCGGACGAACCGTTCGGCAAATGACGTACTTTCTGTCCTCTCGTGCCATGTGGAGACGGTAGTCTTGCTTTCCAAGGGCTGAAAATATAAATCTGTTTGTGTTTAATCCTTATAATATTACCGTTGTTAAATGCGGTTATTCTGAAAGCAGTGCTCATAATTATATCACTCGATAATAGAAATCCTATTATTCAAAGGAAAAACAAGGTCTATATGGCGTAATTAGAATAGAAATATCTATTTTAGAAGGTGAAATATGAAAACTGTTACAATATGCGGAAGCATGAAATTCCAAAAGGAAATGCAGAAGATAGCCTTTGATCTTGAAACCGGGCACAATATGAGTGTTTTACAATGCGTATACAATATTGACAATGTGGATATTTCGGAAATCCAACGAAAAGCACTCGCAAAAGCGCATCGCCGGAAAATTGAGATTTCCGATGCTGTTTATGTTGTGGACATGGGAGGTTACATTGGTAATTCGGTTTCAGAAGAAATTCAATTTGCGAGAATGAAAGGAAAAGAAATTATCCTGCATTCAGAGTATACGTTACGAATTACCTGACCATTGGTTTACAGATGAAGATATTTCCCCCTTGAATGTAGAAAGAGGGTTTTATGATGACAAAACAAATCGAAGATTACATAAGAGAAAACCTAAAAGGGAAGCTTCAAATAACAGCTTTAGAGTTTGTTGCATTTTTGAGAAAGAAGAATATTTGTTTTTACAAAGATAATAGTTTTTGTTGGAAAAATAAAATATATTATTGGATCAAATTCAAGAATGAATGTATTGCTTTCATTGCCATTAAAGATTCTGATGAACCGGAAAATCTTTGGACGATTTGGTTCGATGATAGCAAAGAATATGCAACAGAAAATTTAGAGAACGATATAAAAATGGCGGCTTGGAAGCATATTGATTTCTGTCGACATTGTGGTTCGTGTAGCGGTGGAAGGCGAAAAAATATCTTTGGGAAAGACTTTGATGGCGTTTGCGGCTGTACATTTCGCATGGATAATGCTGTGCAGGAGGATTTGCCATTTTTGAAAACTATGGTTGCTCTAAGAATTAAGGAGAAAGATTGTAAATGCTATGAATAATGTTATGGAAATGATTAGTGTTGGAACTTGTACAGGCTGTTCAAGATGTGTTTTTTGCCCTTTCAATAATCTTAACTATACAAAACGGAGCTCTCGGCTTCCCAGTGCCTCACGCAAAAATGAAGAATTATGCAGAGGGTGCGACGAGTGAATAAAGGCTTGCCCTATTTCACATGAGTATGGTGAGAATGAAAAAATGCGGGAGGCAAATGCTATGACTGAATTAACATTACATATCCCATCAGAAAAGGAACTTTCCTATCGGGGTTATCTTATCTCAGACGAAGCAACCATGTTATACAATATGGGATATGGAGATAACGGCGGTTGCACTTATCATAAAACGGCAGAGGAGCTTCATGAATGGTATCAATACTGGAAAACCCCAGATCGTTTTTATGCCTACATTCAAAGAGCTGAAGATCGTGTTTTTATTGGTGAAGTGAATCTTCATAAAAATGAAAAGAATGATTGGTTTGAAATGGGGATTATCATAGAAGCAAAATACCGTGGTATGGGATATTCAGTTCCCGCATTGAGTCTTCTTTTAGAACATGCCTTTACAAAAATGAATGCCGGAGCAGTTCATAATGATTTTGAGGAGAGCAGAAAAGCGGCTATAAATCTTCATCTGAAAGTAGGATTTATTGAGACCAGTGATAAAGATGGAATGGTAGATTTTCTTATTACAAAAGGGCAGTACGAAAAAACAAAAAGAGAAATTGAAAAATGAGTATTATTAAATCGCATCCGGATGATAAAAAGCCAATTTATATTAAAGAAATTACAGGATCGATTGATTTTACAAATTGTCAAATGTTCCCTTTGACGCAGGATGCTGCATCGGAAATAAGCCAATGGGAATATGAAAAGCCCTATGATGCTTATAACTTCAAGGATCATCCTAATGGGTATCTTTGGGATGAATCTACATGGGGAAGAGAACAGTTTTACTTGGTGAATAACAGTAAGATTATCGGTCACGTATCGTGCCAATTCGATGGAACAGATTTATGGGTTGGATGGGCAATGAATCCGCAATTGTGCGGGAAAGGCAATGGTGCTGCTTTTAGTGAAAAATGCGTGGAAGAACTACGTAAGGTTAAAGGACATACCGGTCGGATAGTGCTCCGAGTTGTAGCCTGGAATCAAAGAGCAATTCGTGCTTATCAAAAAGCAGGTTTTAATTATGTGGAAACGATACAAGATGAGATAGCCTATTCCAATCACACGGAAGACTTTTGGGTGATGGAATTATTGTAAGTTCATTTATTATATATTTCATGGAATGACAATCTGAGTATTAACACCTATACCAATGGCTGAAATAAACCGCTGCAATTATCATTCCTGTGCAGAATGAAGGTTGTAGCGGTTTAGTGTTTTCTGAGTAATGGTGTCAAGCTGCATTTTTCGGTTTGGGTATCATTTGCGAAAAAGGGATAATAACTTAAATTTTGCTGACAAAGTGTTCGAAAGGATGGTGAGAACATGAAGTACAAAATTGCAATCTGCGATGATTCCAATGCGGACAGACAGTATATTTTGAATATGGTAGATTGTTGGGCGCTTACTGCCGGTCATGTAGTACATATCGACACCTTTATTTCTGCAGAAAACTTCCTGTTTCACTATGCCGAAGAAAGCGACTATGATATTCTGCTTCTGGATATTGAAATGGGGGCTATGGATGGTGTAACGATGGCGAAGCATCTCCGCCAGAACAACGATACCATTCAGATCATTTTCATCACGGGATATTCCGATTATATCGCAGAGGGCTACGAAGTAGCAGCTCTTCACTACTTAATGAAGCCGGTGAAAAAGGAAAAACTGTTTTCGGTGCTGGACCGGGCGGCGGATAAAGTGCAGAAAAATGAAACGGTGTTAAACCTGGAATCGGGAGGCGAAATGGTGCGAGTCCCCATTCATCAACTCCGCTATGCGGACGTGATGGGAAACTATGTTACCCTCCACGCCAAAGAGGAATACATCGTAAAAATGACGTTGGGCGAACTGGAAAAGCAGCTGGACGAACGGTTTTACCGGGCCGGCCGTTCGGTGATCGTCAATCTGACCGCTATCGCCCGGGTGACAAAAACAGAGATCAAATTAAGCGACGGCACGGCCATTCCCCTCCCCCGTGGAGCGTATGAAGGAGTCAACCGGGCCATTATCAATATGGGGTAGGCAAAATGGGATTTTTATCAAAGAAAATCGAAAAGCAGATCAGTGCATATCAAAGCGAGCTCATTGAGACCCACTATCGGGAAGTGGAGAATATGTATCGCCAAATCCGGGGCTGGCGGCATGATTACCGCAACCATATCCAGACCATGAAGGCCTATGCCGCCGCCGGAGATTTGGAGGCTATCCGGCAGTATTTGGACTTGCTGGACAATGACTTGACCACCGTGGATACCGTCATCAAGACCGGGAATCCCATGACGGACGCCATTCTCAATTCCAAAATCTCCCTGGCCAAATCCCGGCATATCCCCGTGGTGGCGGACGCTCATATTCCGGTAAAGCTGAAATCCTCCGAGATCGACCTGTGCTGCATTATCGGCAACTTGTTTGACAACGCCATTGAAGCCAGCATGAAGCTGCCGGAAGATAAACGCTTGATTCGGGTGTATATGGACATGAAAAATACCCAGCTTTATATCTCCTTTACCAATTTTACCGCAGGAAAAAAGATGGTAAAGCAGGGCAGCTTGTTCCGTAGCACCAAGGGCGAAGGCCACGGTCTGGGTTTAGTGCGAATCGACGCTATTGTGGAGCGGTTGGACGGCTACCTCAGCCGAAACAGCGAGGACGGCGCTTTTACCACGGAAATTCTGCTGCCCCAGGTGTGAATTTTGCAATTCGTCCCCCAAAAACAGCAATTCGTCCCCAGAATTCTCCGGGGGCGAATTTTTTTGATAGGATCATACCAGAGGTGAGAACATATGGAAGAAAAAAAGAAATCTCCCTATAACCTGTGGCAGAACACCGCCTTTATGTTAGCCCAGGCTTGGAAAACATATCCAAGTGTAATCTTTCTTTGCATTGCGCTGGCGGTAGTCACCGCCGCCCAAACGGTGGCGGAACTGTTAATTGCCCCCATGGTGTTGCAAAAGGTGGAGGACAGCGCGCCTTTGAAAGAATTGCTCCTTACCATTGCCGGGTTCAGTTTGGCGTTGCTGGTTTTATCCGGTTTGAAGCGGTATCTTGACACCAATACGCTGTTTGGCCGTGTTGGCGTACGGGTGGGGCTTGTTCGGCAGATTGGAATGAAAATATCCCGAACCTCCTATCCCAACCTGATGGATACCCGCTTTCACGATTTGGAAAATAAGGCAGCTGACGCTTGCAGCGGTAATACAGAAGCAACGGAATATATCTGGACTACTTGGACAGTGATTCTAACGAATGTATTGGGATTTATCGCCTATATGGCGATGTTGTCCGGACTGCACCCTCTGCTGCTCTGCGTGATTATCGCTACCACCGCTGTCGGGTATTTTGTAAATAAACGTATCAACGAATGGGGATACCGGCATCGGGAGGAGGAATCCGAATACATCAAAGAAATGTGGTATATTCGGGAAACGGCCACCGGGCGTTCCCACGCCAAGGACATCCGGATTTTCGGGCTGGCAGGCTGGGTGAACGACGTGTGGTATAAATCCCTGCGCCTGTATCAGGCTTTTATTCGGAAGCGGGAATCCATTTACATCTGGACAAATGTGATCGACCTGCTCCTTTCCCTGCTGCGCAACGGGATTGCCTATGCCTATTTGCTCTGGCTGACCCTTACCAGCGGCATGAGCGCTTCCGAATTCCTGCTGTATTTTACTGCCGCCAGCGGTTTTACCCAGTGGGTGACGGGAATTCTGGAAATGTTTACCCAGCTGCACAAGCAGAGCCTGGATATTTCCATTGTGCGGGAACTTCTGGAATACCCGGAGCCGTTCCGATTTGAAGAGGGGGAGCCTTTGCCAAAAGACCTGCCCATCCCCTGCGAAATTCGTTTGGAGGACGTTTCCTATCGATATCCCAAGGCGGAGGAGGACACCCTGCGCCATATCGACCTGACCGTTCGGCCCGGGGAAAAACTGGCCATCGTGGGATTGAACGGCGCTGGCAAAACCACACTGGTACGGCTAGTCTGTGGGTTTCTCGACCCCACCCAGGGGCGTGTGCTCCTGAATGGGGAGGATATTCGCCGCTATAATCGGCGGGAATATTACAAGTTGTTTTCCGCAGTATTTCAGGAGTTTTCGGTATTGGAAGCCAGCGTGGCCCAAAATGTGGCCCAGCGAGTGGATGGCATTGACCAGGAGCGAGTGCGCCGCTGTTTGGAGCAAGCGGGTCTCTCCGAAAAGGCGGAGTCTCTTCCAAAGGGTCTGCAAACGCCCATTGGGCGGCAGGTATTTGAGGACGGTGTGGAGCTTTCCGGCGGCCAGACACAGCGTTTGATGCTGGCCCGGGCACTGTATAAGGACGGACCCATTTTGGTGCTGGACGAACCCACCGCCGCCTTAGACCCCATTGCTGAAAGCGATATTTACCAAAAATACAGCGGGATGACCCAGGGGAAAACCTCCCTGTTTATCTCCCACCGTCTGGCTTCTACCCGGTTTTGCGATCGAATCCTGTTCCTGGAAAATGGGCAGATCACCGAAGAAGGGACCCACGGCCAGCTGCTGGCACAAGGCGGCGGCTACGCAAAGCTGTTTGAAGTGCAGAGTCGGTATTATAAGGAAGGAGGGGAGAAGAATGGAGAATGAGAAAACCAAGCTGACCTATCGCCAATCCTGGAAGATGAACCTGCGGGCGTGGAAGATCTGGTGGAAGCTGTGCCCAGGTGTATTTTACTCCACACTGGTTTTCTCCATTGTCAAGGCCAGCACGCCCTATGTGACCATCTTCCTCTCCGCGCAGATCATCAATGAACTGGCAGAAAACCGTCGCCCGGAGGAATTGACAAAATGGGTAATCCTCACCCTTTTCTGTGCGGCGGGATGCGCTCTTTTGCAGGGGATTTTCTCCCGCTGGGCAAATTACGAGAAGGCTTTTGCCAGCCAGATGGACAGCCAGATCTATATGAAGAAAATGCTCTCTCTGGATTATGCGGATATAGACCGCCAGGCGGTATTTGATTTGTATTCCCAAATCAAACAAAACGCCCAGTGGACAGGTTGGGGAGTTCACCGAACCCTCTCCTATTTTGAAGAACTTGTTATGGCCGTTGTGCAAATTATGGGAGGCATTGGCCTTTCCGTGAGCTTGTTTCTCCTCAAGGTTCCTCAGAACAGCAGCCTTGCTTTTATGAATCATCCCCTCTGTGTAGTGGGAATTATGGGGCTGATGCTGCTTATCGCGGTAGTTTCCCCAATATGCAATAATCAAGGGAATCAATATTGGATTAGTTATGCCTCGGAGGCTAAACAGGTAAATCGGTCTTTCAGTTTTTATGCGAATATATGTAAAGACAGAAAACGGGCCGCGGATCTCCGGATGTATCAGCAACAGGAAAATGTTTGCAATATATACTTTAGCCGAATTGAACATTCTACCATTGCCAAAAACGCCAAGGGTCCCATGGGGCTTTGGAACGCGCTATCCCAGTGTATTACAGCTGTTCTCACCGGTGTGGTCTATGCTTTCGTTTGTGTAAAGGCTTGGGCGGGGGCCTTTGGCGTGGGATCTGTTACCCAGTATGTGGGGGCCATTACCCAGCTGTTCCAAGGCCTTTCCAAACTGCTGGAAACAATGGGGGGGATGCGCGCTAACGGCGAATTTTTGCAGACGAGCTTTCAATTTCTGGACATCCCCAACCGGATGTATCAGGGCAGCCTGACCACCGAAAAGCGCTCTGACCGCAACTATGAGGTGGAGTTTCGGGACGTCTCCTTCCGCTATCCCGATACCGACCAGTGGGTGCTGCACCATGTCAACATCAAATTCCGGGTGGGCAGTCGCCTGGCCGTGGTGGGCATGAACGGCAGCGGCAAAACCACTTTTATAAAGCTCCTGTGCCGGTTGTATGATCCCACCGAGGGGGAAATCCTCCTCAACGGCATCAATATCCGCAAATACCGGTACGACGAGTATATCCGTATTTTTTCAGTGGTGTTTCAGGACTTTAAACTCCTGGCGCTCCCGTTGGGGGAAAATGTGGCGGGTTCGGCGGAGTATGACCGGGAGCAGGTGAAAAAATGCCTGGCATATGCTGGGTTTACCCAGCGGTTGGAGACCCTGCCCAAAGGGTTGGATACCTACCTCTACAAAGACCTGAAAGAAGAGGGTGTAGATATTTCCGGCGGCGAAGCTCAAAAGATCGCTATTGCCCGGGCCTTGTACAAGGACGCGCCCTTTATTATACTGGACGAACCCACCGCGGCTCTGGACCCCATGGCCGAAGCGGAGATCTACAGCAGGTTCAACGAGATTGTTACGGATAAGACCGCCATTTATATCTCCCACCGGCTCTCCTCCTGTAAATTCTGCGATGAGATCGCAGTGTTCCATGAAGGGCAGATCGTGCAGAAAGGCACCCATGAAGAGCTGGTAGCCGATACCGCCGGCAAGTATTACGAGTTGTGGAGCGCACAGGCGCAGTATTATACGAAGTAGATCCGCATTCCATTTCTCTGTGACGCAGAAAATAATGGGATGTCCAGAAAGGTGCAATCCCTCAGCAGTGGATTTTCAATAGGGGTGAATAGTTTCCCTGTTGGCAATACCGTTATAAAGGAAAAAGCCCCGATTATCCGGGGCTTTTTCCTTTGCTATTTTCATCAGCAGGAAATCGTGAGCGTGCCGATTTCCTGATCTTTTACAAATGTATCCGTATCGATCAGGCAGGAATGGGTGAACGGTGTAGGGCCGATACTGAATACATGCACGCCGTTCATCCGGATTCGTTTGCTGTTGACAACATGGCTGGCGTAAGGATGCTGAATATCGATGGCCTGCACACGGTATTGGAAAAGATTATAAAACTCTATATCAAAACAATCCCGCATTTCCACAGAGCAGGCATATTCGCTGCCCAAATTTTCTTCCGTTTGCAAAGAAACAAATTTCCAATTGGCCACATGGTCCAGAACCACTTCGTGATCCAGATGATGCTCCACAGAAATAAGGTAAATTTTACCGGGATTCTCCGTATTTTCCACATGGAAACCGTCCCTGGCCCATACATCCGGAGACCATATATTTTTAAAAACACCCGCTCCGCCGTCATGGACCCAAATCGTGTAATAGCGGTCGCGGCCTTTTTCCACGGAACCATGCCCTCCGTGGAGGAACAGCACATCTTCCAGAATCGAATCGGGCGCGCCCATCCATTCCACCGAAGTAAGGCCTTTGTTGGCGCCGCCGTCAAAGCTGATGCCGCAGACGTGATTGTGTCCCCCGGGCGGAACGATCAGCATGGATGCCGGATGCGCCGGATCGTCAAACCCCGGAGAGTGGTCTTTGACCACCAGGCGGGTATCAAAGCAGTGCAGGCCGATCAAAGCGGTATCCGCCTGCAGCCGAATGGGGCGGGTGATCCGGTAAAATCCCGAGGGGAGATAGATGGCTTTTGCAGAGGCCACCGCCTTTTCCAGGGCTTCGGTATCGTCGCTTACACCGTCCCCCTTGGCTCCGAAAGAGCGAATGTTCACCCATTCCGATTGGGCGGGCATGGGCACGTAATCCGGATCGGGAAGAGGGGGGAATTCCTCAAGGGGGGTAATATCGCAGCGAAAATCGAATTTGCGGGATGTGTCCCGATTATGGACTTCGATTTTCAGGCCGCTGTGGATTTCAGCGCCATAACAGGAGAATTCCGGGCAGACGGACGGAATGCCAATATGGGAATTGTATTGATATCCGAAAGACTCAAAAAACATGGGTACATTTCTGCATGCGATACCCCGGCCGTGGAACCAGTTCTGCGGATAGCGGACCATATTCATACTGACTCCCGCTTTCAGGTTCTCCATTCGGCAGTCTTCCATATAGAGTCGCTCAAACTCTTCGATATAGTGGTTATCCCGTTCCTTATTGGGAACATATACACCGTAAGGAGCGTTTTTCATCCATACGCGAACCATGGTTAGACCAGCCCGGTAAGAAGAGATGCAGGCCCGGTTTTGGCCTTCCAGTATACTGTCCCCCAGATAGAACTGCCAATAGGGCACGGTTTCCCCTGTAAGAATACCGAATTGCCCGCCGAAAAACCGGCAGCGTTCGATTTCGTTTCCGATCATTTCTACGCCGGCTTTGGCGTCGTGGCAGAAGAAGTCCATATCTTCCAGAGAGCAGAGCTGGGCGATGCGAAAACGGGCAGCAACCGCACCGCGGTTTCCCTTTCCAAGATCAAAGTTGATATTCCGCATGCCGCCGTAGAAAGAGACGTTCTGCGCATCTCGCAGTTCCTCGCCGGGTCCTGGCTTACGATCCCGGAAATGAAAAACATATGTGGAATCCGGCCCGGAAAAAGCCGGTGTGTTGTCCGCTACAAAAAAGAGCGGACGTTCCTTACCGAAGCCGATAAGGCGGATTCCTCTCCAAAGCTGCACCGTGTCCGAAAACCGGTACTTGCCCTGGGGAATAAACAGCGTGCCTCCCCCATAGGTAGAGGCGAGGAAGTCAACAGCCGATTGCATTGCGGGTGTATTATCGCCTTCCCCGTTCGGGCAGGCTCCAAACTCCTCCGCAGTAAATACAAGAGCATGCGCATCCTCTGGTTTACTTTCAAAAACAGAAACCCCAAAATTCAATCGGATCACACCTTCCATCGCAAAATGTTGTAGCCAGTATAGCATCCATCCTAAGGTAAAACAAGACAACTCGTTTTCTTTCTGCGTCAATAGTACTCTTTTTCTAAAAAAATGTTATAATAAATGTAATTTTCTCAGAAACACGTATTGTATGTTCGTTTTAGTTTCTTCTGAATAGAGACTTATTTTGGGTTAGTGCTGGAAGAGAATGGGGATACAAAGCACAATACATGTATTCACAGGGAACGAAAAGAATTAAAAAGTATGCTTGTTTAAGGAGCCGCTATTGTTTAGAGCGTATGGTTTAAGAAATAAGAGAGTTTTATTGGCAGGGAGGAGAAAAATGCCGGAGTTTATAAAAGGAAAAGATTTGTGCAGAGGCTTCTTTTGGGATATAGCTCAGCCGATTTTAAAAGAAAATTTTCCAGATCTGCAGTATACAGCAGGACTTTTAGGCTATGGTTCGGATATCCTGGGCTATGATGATGCGGTATCCACGGACCACATGTGGGGGCCTCGGTTTTATCTTTTTTTTAGAGGAGAAGGAGATACATCGCAAAGAACAAATTTTAGATGTATTTTCTAAGGAGTTGCCTTATACATACAGAGGCTACAGTGTTCATTTTTCGTCGCCTGATCCAAACGACAACGGGGTACGGCATGGGGAATATATTGAGGCGGGCAGAGTGAATCCTCTGATTTTTATGTATACGCCGGAGAGTTTTCTAAAAGAGTATATTGGAAAAACGGATGTAAGTCATTTGGAGCCTTTGGACTGGCTTTCCTTTTCCGAACATCGTCTGCTGGCTTTATCCAAAAGAGAACTGTATTGGGATGCTTTGCATCTGCAAGAAAAGCTGAAGGGAATTTCTTATTATCCAGAGACGGTATGGCTTTATTTACTTGCTTCTTGTTGGGCGGTCATCGGGCAGGAGCAGGCTTTTGTGAAACGGTGCGGCATGCGGGGAGATGACATAGGTTCCCGTATAATCTGCGGAAGAATTGCGGAGAGACTCATGCGGCTGTGTTTTCTATATACAAAGAACTATGCTCCATACAGCAAATGGTTTGGCACGGCTTTTTCCAATCTTCCTATAGATTCTAAAATAAAAGAAAATATCGGGCAGGCGATGGCGGCGGATACCATACAAAAGAGGGAAAAGGCGTTGGTTCAGGCCCAGGCTCTGGTTGGGGAAATGCATAATCAAAGCGACGTTACAGAACCGGTTTCCTTTTCCATCACCCATTATTTTAATCGGGATATTCAGGTTATATATGCGGATCGCTTTGCCGAGGCCATATATGGGAAGCTGAAAGGCACGATATTTGAAAAAATGCCCCCTGTGGGCACTTTCAGCCAGATCGGAAATTTTACGGCTGCAACGGAGCCCGTTATATATCAAAAAGCAGTGGCAAATTTTTATCGTTCCCTTGCCTTAGCAGATGAAGAAACAGTGTAAAATTCTTGCATCGGAAGATATTTTGGCGTCTTAAAAAAGGAAGAAAAACAGGAAGGAGTTATCAATATGGCAGCAAATACAAATAAGGATATACGAAAGGAAGGGGAAAAAAGCCATACCAATGGGAATTTCAGCTCTTCTTTAGGGTTTATCATTTCTTGCGTAGGTTCGGCAGTGGGCCTGGGAAACATCTGGATGTTCCCATACCGGCTGGGGGAATATGGAGGAGCGGCTTTTTTAATTCCCTATCTTCTTTTTGTATTTCTGTTTGGCTGGGTGGGCCTGTCCGCAGAATTCGGCATCGGGCGGCTTTCCGGAACCGGCACTCTCGGTTCCTACCGGTATTGTTTTGCAAACCGGGGAAAAGGGAAACTAGGGGAAATATTAGGATGGATCCCGCTTTTAGGATCTTTGGGAATTGCGATCGGATATGCTGTGATTGTTGGATGGGTGGTATGTTTTTGCGGCGGCGCCCTAACAGACCAGTTGTTTTCCGGTGAACCGGGTGCGTATTTTTCCCAGATGAAGGGAGATTTCAGCAGCTTCCCCTGGCATTTGGCTGTAGTGGCTCTGGTGTGCATTGTTTTAATAACGGGTGTATCCAAAGGAGTGGAACGAGTTAGCAAGGTGTTGATGCCGTTGTTTTTTCTGCTGTTTCTGGTGCTGGCTATATGGGTGGCGTTTCTTCCTCAGGCCGGGGAAGGTTACGCGTTTCTGTTTGTGCCCAGATGGGAAGCTCTCCTTCGGGTGGATACCTGGGTCATGGCTATGGGGCAGGCCTTCTTTTCTTTATCTATTACCGGTTCTGGCATGATTGTCTATGGTGCGTATCTGGATAAAAAAACAGATATACCGAAGGCATCCATGCGTACGGCCGCATTTGATACACTGGCCGCTCTTCTTTCCGGGCTTGCCATCATGCCCGCGGTCTTTTCCTTTGGCGTTCCCGTGGATTCCGGCCCTTCTCTGATCTTTATCACCCTTCCGCAGGTGTTTGGGCAGATGCAGGCTCCTTTGGGCAATATCTTCGCTGTGGTATTCTTTGTTTCCGTCGTATTTGCGGGTATAACTTCCCTTATCAATATGTTTGAAGCCGTTACAGAAAGCTGGCAGATGCGATTTCGGATTAACCGCAAACTGGCGGTTTTACTCTGCGGCGGCATCACATTCCTTATAGGGATGTTTTTGGAGGCGGAGCCTAAAGTAGGCTCCTGGATGGATTTTATTTCCATTGTGGTGGTTCCCATCGGTGCGGTTTTGGGAGCGGTTTCCATTTATTACGTGCTGGGGTATTCCAAAATTCGTAGTGAACTGGAACTGGGAAGGGAAAAACCTCTGGCCAGATGCTTTGGGATAACCGCTAAATATATTTATGTGCCGCTGACGGTGTTGGTACTTATTCTGGGGTTCATCTATCAGGGGATTGGGTGATGAGCGCTGTTCTCTGTCCATAAGGAAATGGAAACTTTTTTCTTGGAAAATCTTGCAATACCGCTTTATTGCGGCTAAAATAATATCGGTATGATAAAGTATTAAAAGGTTTTTGCCGGAAGAAACAGGCTGTTCTGTCAGGAACCGGCAAAAAAGAGACTGCAGGAGGTATATATATATGAGCATTCGAGTGGGAATTTTAGGATATGGTAATCTGGGGAGAGGCGTGGAATGTGCGCTGCGTCAAACGCCGGATATGGAGCTTTCTGCGGTTTTTACCCGTCGGGATCCTGCTTCTGTAAAAATACTTACAGAAGGAGTGCCTGTATATCCAGTTGAAAAGGCATATTCCATGGTGGATTCTATTGATGTTATGATTCTCTGTGGAGGAAGCGCTACAGACCTTCCGGAGCAAACACCTACTTTTGCCCAGTATTTCAATGTGGTAGACAGTTTTGATACCCATGCGCGGATCCCTGAGCATTTTGAAAATGTGGATGCGGCTGCCCGGAAAAACGGAAAGGTTGCCGTAATTTCCGCCGGTTGGGATCCCGGCATGTTTTCCCTGAACCGGCTGTATGGTTCAGCGGTTCTTCCGGAGGGATCCAGTTATACTTTTTGGGGCAAGGGCGTCAGCCAAGGGCATTCGGACGCGATCCGCAGAGTGGAAGGCGTAAAGGATGCGCGGCAGTATACCATTCCTGTAGAGGTGGCGCTGGAAGCTGTCCGCAGCGGAAAAAGTCCGGAGCTTACTACCCGTGAGAAGCATACAAGAGAATGCTTTGTCGTTGCCGAGGACGGCGCGGATCTGGAACGGATCGAGCGTGAAATCAAGACCATGCCCAACTATTTTGATGAATACGATACAACTGTGCATTTTATCAGCGAAGAGGAACTGAAAAGAGATCACAGCGGCATTCCTCATGGTGGTTTTGTTTTCCGCAGCGGAAAAACCGGCTGGAACAAAGAAAATACCCATATTATCGAGTATTCCCTTAAACTGGATTCCAATCCGGAGTTTACTTCTTCCATTTTGGTAGCGTGTGCAAGGGCGGTATATCGTTTGTCCCTTGAAGGGCAGACGGGCTGCAAAACGCTGTTTGATATTCCTCCTGCTTATCTCAGCCCTAAGACCGGGGAAGAACTTCGCAGGGAGATGCTGTAAGTATAAAAAGACAGAGCTCCTTATGTATGGAATAAAGGACTGCTGTTTCCCTTTTTTGTTAAACCGATTTTTTTGGATATAAAGCAGAGCCCTGATTCAAATAGAAATTTGAATCAGGGCTTTTTGCCGTTTTTCTTGCACTGCTGCGGGAGGTAAACACGGCTACAGAGTGACTATGATTGTAAATAGGTACGGTTTCTGGTATTATGGTATAGAAAATCCACAAAGTTTTATTACAGAGAAACGGCATCCCTCTTTTGGATATGAGGAAATAATAAAGGAGTGAAGAAAAGCAATGGAAACGAAAAGAACAGGAAAAGACGACCTGGTTTTTGTCTCAGAAGACGAGATTCGTTCGTATCAAAGGACATATGACAAAAGTCTTCACCTGAAGGCAATGGCCAATGCTCTTTCGAAGAATTCCATCCCGTCCGTAACATTTGTGCAGGCCAGCACAGCCAGGAACCTTCCCAAATTTTCTATTGATATCCCCACCCTGCCGGTGACAAATCAGAAAAAAAGCGGCAGGTGCTGGCTTTTTGCGGGGCTGAATCTTTTGCGGGAACAAGCTGCCAAGGTTTACAATCTGAAGGAGTTTGAACTTTCCCAGAACTATACTGCTTTCTGGGATAAGTTTGAAAAAATAAACTATTTTCTGGAATGCATGATCCGTTTGATAGACGTTCCCCGTGAGGACCGCCGCATGGGATGGCTTTTGGGCATCGGCATGCAGGATGGCGGCCAGTGGGATATGTTGGCCGGTATTTTGGAAAAATACGGCGTTGTGCCGAAAGATGCTATGGCAGAAACCTATCAGAGCAGCAATACGAGCGATTTGAATCGGCTGATTAATACGAAACTCCGCCAGTATACCGTTCGTCTCCGTTCTCTGCGGAACAAGGGAGCGGAAGAGGAGGAGCTCCGAAAAGAAAAGAAAAATATGCTGGAGGAAATGTATGGTTTCCTCTGCGCCAATTTGGGAGTTCCGCCCACGAAATTTGATTTTGAATATGTGGATCGGGACGGTACATACCATATTCTGCGGGATCAGACCCCCAAGGGCTTTATGGAAAGCTTTGCAGGCGGATTGGTGACGGATTCGGTAAGCGTCATCCATTCCCCCACAGAGGACAAACCCTATTATGCCACCTATACGGTAGACTACCTTGGAAGCGTTATAGAAGGAAAGCCGATCCGGTATCTGAATCTTCCTATGGAGGAGATGAAGGATCTGATTCTTCGCCAGCTTAAGGATGGGAACGTGGTCTGGTTTGGCAGCGACGTAGGAAAATACGGCGACCGGGAAGCCGGAGTGTGGGACGATCAGGCATATGATTACGATACGGCATTTTGCATGGATTTTTCCATGGAGAAAGGCGAAAGACTGGAATACAGCGAAAGTGCTATGAATCATGCCATGGTGATTACAGGTGTGAATCTGGATGAGGAAGGAAAACCCACCCGCTGGAAAATCCAGAACAGTTGGGGAGACGAACACGGGGAAAAGGGATATTACCTGATGAGCGCCTCTTGGTTTGATACCTTTGTGTATCAGGCGGTAATTCTTAAAAAATATTTGACCCAGGCCCAACAAGAAGCTTTGGAAAAAGAGCCTGTTCATCTGAATCCCTGGGATCCTATGGGCGCATTGGCAAAATAAGTCTTTGTCCATACATATAAGAGGATATATTGAAACCGAAAGGAGAATGTTTGCGGTTATGGATTTTAAAAACAGTCAGTTTATGTTCCTTTTAGGAGGGATTGTAGGAGCCTTCGTGATTGCCCAGTCCCTTTATTTCCTTATAAAAGCTCTTAAAAGAGGAAAAGCTCTGGGAATCACCGGATCCGTGGTGAAGAAAACCATCTTTTCCAGTGCGGTTTTCGCAATTCTGCCTTCCATATCCATTTTAATTGGTTTGATTGGGTTGACCAGCGCTCTGGGGCTTCCTTTGCCCTGGATTCGGCTGAGCGTGTTGGGAGCCGTTACTTATGAGCTGCCTGCCGCTACCACTGCCCTGAATGCATTAGGCCAGAGTATTGCCGACCCCATTACGGATCCGGCTGCCTTTACGGCAGTAGCCTGGGTAATGACTCTGGGCTGCATCACGCCGCTGATTATCATTCCTCTTTTCCTCAAGAAGATTCAGGGAGGCATTCACAAGCTGCAGAAGCGGGATATGAAATGGGGAGACCTTTTTATCACAGCCCTGTTTTTGGGAATGATTTCCGCTTTCCTGGGCATGGGAATTTCCGACGGGCTTCTCTCTATCCTGACTTTGCTCACCTCGGCTCTGCTTATGGGGATTTGCGGTATCTTCGTCAAAGTATGGAAGGTGAAATGGCTGGAAAATTTCGCCCTTCCCATCAGTATGCTGGGAGCTATGGCCTGTTCTATTTTGTATGCCAACATTCTTCCGGCCAATTTGCTGCCCGCCGGACTCTGGAGCTAAGGAGGCTTTTTTATGAAAGATTCTGTGAATAAATTGTATGAAGAGCAGGTCCATCTTTACGGACGAATCTGGATGGTAGGCGCTTTGATCGTTATGATTATGGTGCCGGTTTCCATGTGTGTCTATTTCGGCGCGTGGCCCGATCCCATAGCCGTTCTTAAAGGTCTTCTGGGAGTCGCCCCTATTTACTGGACGGTGTGCACCATTGAAGTATTCACCTACGCCCCCATGCTGGGAAGCGGCGGAACCTATCTGGCATTTGTTACAGGCAATATTACGAACCTGAAAGCGCCTGCGGCCATCAATTCCATGGAAGCAGCGAAAGTAAAACCCGGCAGTGAGGAGGGGGAAGTGATTTCCACGATCGCCATTGCCACTACCTCCATTGTCACCACTCTTATTCTGGCTTTGGGTGTGCTGCTCTTTTCCCAGCTGACGCCTATTTTGGAATCTCCCACGCTGAAACCTGCGTTTAAAATGATTTTGCCGGCTTTGTTCGGCGGGTTGGGCGTTGTGTATATAGCCAAGAACTGGAAGATTGCAGTGGCTCCCCTGGCCTTTATGATTGTTTTGTTCCTGCTTGTGCCTTCTCTGGCATCTTCTGTCAGCGTATTGGTGCCTGTAGGAGCGCTGGTGGCCATTGGTGTTGCCAGGATCCTGTATAAGAAGGGAAAGGTGTAAAATATGGGTTGGTTTTTCCTGGGGCTTCTCTGCCTCATCCTTCTTTTAGCTATAGTTGTGGTTCTCCGGGCAGCCATGTTTAAACCCAAAGACGGAAAAAATCTGCCTGGTGAAGATACAGGCATAGATCACGAACAAGCCGTGGAGCATCTGGCCAGAATGGTGCGAATCCCTACTGTTTCCTCCAGAAAAGAAGAAGAAGTGGATGAGAAGGCTTTTGAAGATTTCCGGAACCTTTTGGAGGAATTGTATCCTCATGTGACAGCTTCCTGCCCACGGGAAAGAATCGGAAAAAGCGGGATCCTGTATCATTGGAAAGGAAAAAATCCGGGAGATCCCTCTGTGTTGATGGCCCATTACGATGTAGTGCCTGCAGGCGACCTGTCTTCTTGGAAAAGGCCTCCTTTCAGCGGCCAGGTGGATGAGCAGGGCGTTCTTTGGGGAAGAGGCACCCTGGATACGAAAGGAACCCTCTGCGGCATTCTGGAAGCGGCAGAAACCCTTTTGAAACAGGGATATGTTCCGGAAAAAGATGTATATTTTTCCTTTTCCGGCGATGAAGAGATTATGGGACCCAGCGCTCCTGCCATTGTGGCCGAATTGGAAAAACGGGGAATCCACCCTGCTTTTGTGTTGGATGAAGGCGGCGCTGTTGTGGAAGGGGCGTTCCCCGGTGTAAAAGAGAAAACGGCTGTCGTAGGCGTCTGTGAAAAAGGGCAGATGGATGTGGAGCTTTCCGTGAAGAGCAAGGGGGGGCATACTTCCGCCCCTCCGGTAAAAACACCTCTGGCGGCTTTATCCAAAGCGGTATGCCGTATTGAAAAGCATCCTTTTCCTGCCGTTCTCACGCCTGCGGCTAAGGATATGTTTGATATTTTAGGCCGGCACTCATCCTTTGGAATGAAGATCATTTTTGCAAATCTCTGGCTTTTCCTCCCCTTGCTGAAAAAAATCTGCACCGTTTCAGGAGGAGAACTCAATGCTTTGATGCGAACCACCTGCTGCTTTACGGCGGCGGAAGGAAGCCGGGCACTCAACGCCATTCCCACAAAGGCGACGATGTGCGCCAATTTAAGGCCGATCCGGGGAAACTCTATGGAATACTGCGCAGAATACCTGAAAAAGGTTATCGATGACGCCGATATTGAAGTACGCTGCCTGCAGGGCAATGACGCTTCCCCCTATTCTCCCTCCGAAGGCCCTGCCTGGGAGATTGTCCGTTCTGCTATAGGGGAGACCTGGCCGGAAGCGGTAACGGCACCCTATATGATGATGGCCTGCAGCGATTCCAGACATTACTGCAAAATCAGCGAAAACGTTCTGCGGTTTTCGGCCATGGAGCTCTCTAAAGAGGAGCGAGGATTGATCCATGGGCTGAATGAACGGGTTCCCGGCGAAAAAGTCGGAAAAGCTGCTGATTTCTTTTTCAGGATATTAAAAAGATGCTGATTTGCTGTAGCGCACAGATGCGGTTAGCCGTAAATTCGGTTGATGAATCGTATATGTATTGAAATAGGCACCGTAAAAGTTAGAAAGGTTGGGTAGAATTGCTTTCCTTGTGCTTTGTATCTTCCGCCTTTGTGGTTTTGGTAACAGCCGTTCTTTTGGTAGGGGTAGCTTTTTTTGCGTTCCCCTATCTTGGCATATTGCCTACCCTAATGCTTCTTGTTGTTGTAGAGATATTCGCTGTAAGCCTGATCCGCAGAACTTCTCTGAAGGAACTGTCAGGAATTGGAATTCTTCTTTTTGATAAATGTGATCCCGATGCGTATATCCGCGAAAATGAGCGCCTGCTGCGCCACCTTTCTTCCAGAAGCCGCTATTATGCTACGGTTAAGAGCAATTTAGCGGTGGGATATTATTCCCGGGGAGAGACAGAAAAGGGAATGGAGGTTTGCCGCTCCCTAATTGCAGAAAAAGAAGGTTCTGCAGGGGTTCCCATTCTGCCCGTGCTGTATATGAATCTTTGCACCATGCTTCTCAGTCTGAAGCATACAGAAGAAGCAGAGGAGATTTTTGATAAAGCTTACAAGCTTGTTTTGAAGTTTCCTGAAAATTCTCCGGTTGGGCGGCAATATCGTGGGCAGATGAATCTTTTGGAACTGAGAAGACGTGTGATGCGCGAAACGCCGGATAATTGCGAAACACAGTTACTGCAGAGGTTCAACAAAGCTGCCTCGGTTTATGAAAGGGTCAATATACAACAGCTTTTATCTGTCTTGTATAACAAACAGAACGATATGGATAAATACAGATCCTCTCTTCAATATATAGCGACAAAGGGTAATAAGCTCTTCATCGCCTGTGAGGCGAGAAAAACATTGGAAAATGTATAAAGAGCCAGTAAGAAAAGTATTCGTTCCATAAAAAACCTGCAGGGGATTTTGATCCTCTGCAGGTTTTGGTGATTAAGGGGTATCCTTCTTTTTAATAATTGTGAAAGCCTCTTCTACTTCATCGGAGCTTAAGACCATAGAAGCATATATTTCCGCTGCACTTTCCTCTGCATAGTTCAGATAGCTGCGGTCTGTAGGCAGTACATAGCAGTAAGCAGTGTCTCCCTGTTTTCCCAAATACCGGAGAAGCGCGGAGTCATAATCCGAGCCGTATTGTGCCCACCATTTGGAAGTGACCACATAGATCCGCAATAAGGGATTTTCTTTATCACTCCGGAATATGAAGTCTATCTGCGAGTAAGTAGATTCATCCTCCTGCTGTTTCCCATGGGATACAACGATTTTATATTCATCAGCAGACCATTCTCTGGGAATTTTAAAGGAAAAACCAAGCTCTTCATTGGAATAAATTTTTTGCTGCTTTCCGGAATTTACATATTCTTTAGAAAAGCTGGAAGTGCCCTTGGATGATTCAATTTCGGAAAGAGAATCCTCTGATCCGGTGGAAGGCGAAGAGGAAGAACATGCACCTAACAGGAAAAGGCATCCTGCCAGGAGAATGGATATCAATTTTTTCATATTGCCTCCTCTCTGTGTATATAAACAGAATGCAAGAAATTTCGACAGCCAGAATAATTATGCTATATTATAGAACTTTTCCAAAAAATAGTCAACAAAGATGGCTGTATTGAAATAGTAGTTACAGAATTGTGACTTTTAGATGCTTTTTATCTAAATATGGAGTAGATAAAAGTATTGTTTCTCAGAAGGTCATTATTTTTACCTTTGGCAAAAATGAATAAATATGTAAAAGTGTCGTTATAGCGTTTAGACAAAGGATCATTTTGAGGTGAAGAAATGCGTATTTGGATTGATGCAGATGGATGTCCAGTCCGGAAAATTGTTCTGCGGATAGGACGCGAATTTGGAATAGAGGTTGTGCAGGTAGCAGATCGAAGCCACGAATTGAAGGAAGGAAAAGTAATTCTGGTGGATACGGGAACCGACAGCGCTGATTTTCGTATTATAAACCTTGCCCAAGAGGGGGATCTGCTGATTACACAGGACTACGGTGCGGCAGCATTGGCTTTGGGAAAAGGTATATTTGCCATGGATCAGAATGGAAAAGAGTATACGGATTCCAACATAGACCAGCTTTTATTTGAAAGAGCCTTAAGCAGAAAAATACGACGCAGCGGAGGAAAAACTGGAAATATGAAAAAGCGGTCATCAGCAGATGATGGGCGTTTTGAGGAAGCTTTGCGTCATTGGCTTTTGATACATTTCAATGAGTCCAAATAGAGAAGATGTAATCTGCCGGTAAGGGACTAGTATTTATTGAAAGTGAAGCATAAAATAACCAATGAAGAATTTCCTATTTGCGTGAAGTATAAATTTCCATTGATGAGCCCAGTTGCCGTGTATTTTGTTTCAAGATATAGTTTCAAGATATATGAATTGTAGTTTAACTTTTAGTATATTGACTTTTTTTCATAGTATGCTATAATCAAACCGTTTGTGCCGGAAAAGGATACGATCTGTTTCCGGATCAAATGGGAGGGATAGCGTATTCCGGATACAGAACCGGCTTTACGCTGAGGGATCGATAAAAAAGGTGGATATACGTATAGAAAATGGATGAATAGAGTAAACCGAAGAATAGCTGAGAATATTAGTAAAAAATGGAGTTATAGGAAGCTTTTTCCCTTTAAATAGGGATTTCTTATGGCTGAAAAACAGAAAGAAGGTTTATTATATGACACCCATGGTATACGATGCAGTTGTAATCGGCGCAGGGCCAGCCGGAATTTTTACTGCTTTGGAACTGACAAAATTGGCTCCGGAAAAACACATTTTGGTAGTGGATTCCGGCAGCAGCATAGACAAACGTGCATGCCCTGCCAGAACCAGCGGTAAATGCGCGCACTGCAAAACCTGCAGCATCATGAACGGCTGGGCCGGTGCGGGTGCATTTTCCGATGGAAAACTTTCTCTGTGTGAGGAAGTGGGAGGGAATATAACAGAATATATGCCCGTTGAAAAAGCGAGGGAATTGATTCAATATTGCGACGACACCTATTTGGCTTATGGAGCTCCCGAAGAAGTTTTCGGTCTTGGAGATAAATTCGCCGAACAGATTTCCTATCAGGCCCGGAGAGAAAATATTCAGCTCATTCATTGTCCTGTGCGGCATATGGGGACAGAATATTCCTTTGAAGTGCTGCGGGAAATGTATCGCTATCTGGAAAAGCAGCCCGGATTTACTTTCATGGAAAAAACTACCGCCCAGGCAGTTTTGCAGGAAAACGGAAAAGTGACAGGGGTGCGCCTTATAAACGATAAGGGTGAGGAAATCACTGTAAAGGCCTCGTATGTGGTGGCTGCTCCCGGAAGGGGAGGAGCCGAATGGCTTTCCGGCGTGGCAAAAGATCTGGGATTGACCGCACGGAACAACGAGGTGGATATTGGGGTTCGGGTTGAAGTGCCCAATGGGGTAATGGATCATCTTACCAAACATCTTTATGAAGCCAAACTGGTATATTACTCTGATACGTTTGAGAATAAGGTACGTACATTTTGTATGAATCCAGGCGGTATAGTTAGTGAAGAACATTATGATGTGGGCAGCACAGGAGGAGTAGCGGTAGTCAATGGACACTCCTATGCGGATGAAAGCCGGCATAGTGATAACACCAATTTCGCCATGCTGGTTTCTACAAGTTTCACAGAGCCTTTCAACCAGCCTATTGAATACGGCCGCTATATTGCGCAGCTGGGAAATATGCTCACTGGCGGCGGTATAATGGTGCAAAGGCTGGGAGATCTTCTGTTGGGCAGGCGGACGGATGCCACCCGATTGAAAAAATCCACTACAGTTCCTACATTGAAAAGCGCTGTTCCGGGAGATTTGTCCTTTGTATTGCCCCACCGGCATTTGACCAGTATTGTAGAGGCATTGAAAGCTTTTGATAAACTGGCTCCCGGTTTGTATTCCAAAAACACCTTGCTGTATGGAGTGGAAGTAAAGTTCTATTCCTCCAAAATATCCGTAGAAAATAATTTTGAAACCGCAGTGAAAAATCTGTATGCCATAGGAGACGGGGCCGGGATTACCCGGGGATTGATGCAGGCTTCTGTTACTGGCGTAGTAGTTGCCAGAGATATGGCCAAAAAAATGCATACTGCGTAAATCAAAGGGAATATATCCTTTGAAAATGTTTTTAGGAATATTTGCCTGTTATATCTGTTATATATCATAAAATATACGCAGAATAAAAGAACGGAGAGCCTTTCCAAAAGGTTCTCCGTTCTTTTTCCGTTTCCCAATAAGTTCAGTATGGTTCTTTGTTTCTGTTCTATAGTCTGTCTCATGCTGCCGGATAGACATAGGGACATTCTTTCCCTACATATATTGCTTCAGTAGGGTATTTAGGGAGGAACATACTTTACCGTAGATCTCCCTTGGGATACGTCTGCCAAAATAAACTGCTGGGAGGGAATGGTATATGGATGAAAATCAGTATAAAGAAATGCATTGGTTTTGCGCTTCCAATAGCGCAAGAGGATATGTAAGCTATTTTGAGGATGCATTTCGGGGATTAAGGCGGGTCTGCCGGCTCCATGAGTATCCCGTTTTTGCTGCCCGGGAAATACTTACTTCCGTTTTGGAGGCGGCGCGGGAACGAGGAATATCTGTGGAGATCATACACAATTGCCTGACGAATGAATTGCAGGGGATCCGGCTTCCGCAGATTTCCGCAGGAGTTTGGATTTCTGACCCATGGTATGAGGATGCAGAAGGGGGACTCTCTCTCTTGGATGACGATTTGCTGAGAGCGGTTCGAGGAATGCTTGAAGCTGCCGGCGAATCTCTGGAAAGAGCCAGACTGCTGCGGCAGGATTGGCAGAGGCTGTATGCGGATAAGGTGGATTTTTCCGCAGCGGACCGCCTGACAGAGCAGCTTTGCGAAGAACTGTTGGGAGGAAGATCTCTGGAAAAACCGGGAAGATGCTCCCATCGCTTTTTCGATGCCTACACAGCTAAAGGCCGGTCGGTATATATCCGGAGCCTGACAAACTCCCTCTCCAGAAGATGCTTTTTGAAAGGACGTCCCGGTACAGGAAAATCCACACTTTTGCGTAAACTGGCGGCTTTTGCCCGCAGACGGGGCTTCTGCACAGAAGTATATCACAGCTCGCTGGATCCCGATACTTTTGACATGGTTATTGTTCGGGAATTGGGTTTCTGCGTTTTTGACAGTACGGCTCCTCACGAATATTCTCCCAGCCGGGAAAGTGATGTAATACTGGATTTGTATCGGGAAACTTCCGATGGCACAGGTGAGCTGTTATTTACTCCCCGGGTGGCGGAGCTTGCGGAGCAGTATAGGTCTGCACTGCGGCAGGCAGGGGAGAAGCTGCATTTGGCAGGGGAAGCGGCTGAAGCCTTCTGGCAGTTCCATTTGTATCCCTTGGATGAAGATGAACTGGAAAAACGGAAAGGAAAGATTTTACAGACTATTTTTGCATAAAAAAGCCGCGGAAGAACAGTTTTTGGGGTTCTTCCGCGGCTTTTCTAATGTCAAAATTGTGGTATCAAAAGGGTTTAAAAGTTAGAGACAGAACATAAAAAATTTTAAAACGTCCATATAATCGTCGGCTGTGAAAGAAATGGTTTTCATATCAACAGTCTCAGCGCCCGGGAAATAGGAGTTGAAGAGAGCTTTTTTATGTTCTCTGTAGCGAACTTCCACATGGAAAGAGGAAGGAAGTGTAATGAGACATTTGGAAATATCGCCAGATAAAGCTTCTTTCATACCCGCTTCAATCCGGCGCACTGCTTCTGCAGGATGCAGGCCTATGGAAGCGCCGCCAATTCCACGGCTGACCGGCACAGCCGTAATATGGGGGCAGATATTCTTTGCGAGACTGCAAATCATTTCGTCTCCGCTGATAAAAATGACAGGAACTTTCTGATAGGCGGCAAAATATGCGTTAATCATAAATTCGCTGGCTAGCTCTCCGTTGATCCGGATGTATTCCGTATCCAGATTCATAGTGTGGGCAAGCGGGCTTCCGTTGCTGGCTCCGCAGGTGTGATATCCTGTCATGGCAGCCGCGTCAAAAGAAGAATCGAGCCCTGCCATCATGGAGCAGGGAAGGCCTGTCCAACCCCGGAGGATACGCGCCTGTTCCGGCAGCTCGGAAGGAATCAGATTTCTTGCCGTATCATGGGCGTCTTTAATAAGAATTTCTGATACGCCGCTTTCCAGGGCGCCTTTACAGGCGGAGGATACTTCTTTTGTCATCTGTTTCACAAAATAATTGTCATAGAGGGAATTTCCCGGGCTTGTTTCTCCCCAATCGGCAATGCCCGCAGTTCCTTCAATGTCCGCACTGATAAAAAGCTTCATCGTAAAACCACTCCTGTTTTTAGTATAGATTTTATATGTTTGTATTTATTTTCGTAAGGTAATCGCTTGGCCGAGAGAGAATATGCATGCAAAAATACAATAAGAACGCCAGAAGGGGTATTGTTAGCCTGCAGCTTAGAATTTACGAATCGGATCCGGTATCCTCTTCTACTTTTTGTGAGGAGGATTCTTTCTCTTTGCATGTGGAGGAAGAACCAACTTCCTTATCGATTTGTGACGCTTTGGATTTAGCACAATCATCTGCCTTCTCTTTTTTGTTTTTCCCTAAGACGAAATATAAGATCAGGACAAAGGAAGCTGCTGAAAAGAGAAGAGCCAGAATGGATGTCCATTGAGGAAGATTGTTTTGTAGAATCTGGAGAGGTCCGCCTTGTGCCGCGGCGCCGGATACATCTGCAGAAGGAACTTCGCTCTCTGTTAGACCATTATCTGAAGTACCGTTTGTATGAGAATTGCCTTTGGAGGAAGTCTTGCTGGAATGCCCATCCTCCGTATCGGATGCAGAATCCCGGTAAACAGTAACCAGATATACGGTTTTCCGTTTATCCTCGCTTGTAAGTGTAATGCGGATCTCCGTAGTTTTTCCTGCTGCCTGAAGACGGTAGCGGCTTATGGAGATATCCGCCCCATTTTGCGCTTTGGCTTCAAAATGGACTTCTTTTGTAGAAGAGGGAACATGCAGAGTATACGAGAAGATATCAGGGGAAAATACAGGAGAAAGACTTCCACAATCGGGCTTAAGCCAGGCAAGAAGATCCCCTTTGGCATCGGCTATAGGAATTTGTATCGTTTTCGAAAAAGAGGAAAGACTCTCCAAAGGCTTGCCGTTTTCCCCACAGATTTGATCCACCCATAATGCAATGGAAAGAACTTCTCCGCCTGTAATATTTTCGGGAATACGGAAAGTAAAGGTAATAAGATCACCGGAAAGATAGGAAGCGGCCCCGTCTTCTGCGGCAAATACACAAATAGCTTCAGATGGGGATTCAGATATATACAATGCGTTTCCGGAAACAGGATCCTGCCCTTTTATACGGGTGCAAGTAAGTTTTTCTTCATCATAGGAAATGCCGCATCGAAAACCGGAGACTGCGGGAGACCCTTCCGGCAAAATAAGCGATACTTCTACGGTTTCACCAGGAAAGGCAGAGCCTGTTATGGAATAAGAAAAATTCCCCGCTGCCTGAGCAACGGGGAAACCGGTTAAACAGGAAAAGAGTATACAAAATCCCATTCCTGCAGAAAGCAGCAGAATACGTAACACATGTGAAATTGTCCTGAAGGAACGAGCCATAGACGGTGCTTTCCGCATGTAAGAGCTTCCCTTCCTCAAGTAGTTGTTACCGCGGAAGCGCGGTTTTGAGATTCTGCACGGGAAAGATCACGCAGCAGCTTTTTGCGCACTGTAAGAAGACGGAAGCGGTTATATCTTTGTATAGCGGCAAAAGGCAGATTCCCCAAAAGGACAAGAAAACTATAAAATAGTCCCCATGAAAGAGGGCTTGCAATAAGGATAAACAGTATACAGAAAGTATCTGTGGTGTGGTTCCATTCGCCGCGGCAGGTTTCCATAATAAATTCATCTAAGTATTCAATGGAAACATCCGTAATATGTGATTTGGAAAAGCCATCTTTTCCAACATGCTGAGGAACCTTATCCTTCCAAGTGTTTATTTTCAGTTTGTCGCGATACCACCGGCCGCCTTTTTCCCAATCTCTGGGACGAAACCGGCTTTTGTTGCAGTCGAAAAAAGAGGATGGCAGTTTGATGCAGGCGATAAATACCGAAACATGCCATACCCCCACTACAAGGAGATTTACAAAGAAAATCTGAAGGACGGAAAAACCTTTCAGCATCCAACTCACCTTTCCCTTTCTTTTATAATTATAAATAATTTACAGAAAAATTTAAAGACCTGAGATTGCTGTCACAATATAGTATTCCAGTTAACAACAAGATTACTAAAAAACAACCCTGGAGAAATGCTCCATACATACGAACAATATTTACAAGAATTGGAATCGAAAACCAAAAAAATACTTTAAGATAAACGATTTCCGCAACAAATATGTTCTGGACATATTGCATTTCTGTGATACAATCAGAAGTGTATTGCAAGCGTTATGTGGAACGGTGAAGATTAAAAACAGAAATTATTTAAAATACCCTTTTAGCATTCGAAATATTCTGAAATATATAATATATAAGTATACAACAAAAACGGGAGGAAAGCAAGATGAAAGCTCTATTTATTGGAGGAACTGGAACCATCAGCACAGCCTGTGCCAGGCTTGCCTTGGAACAAGGGTGGGAACTCACCTGTATGAATCGAGGTAACCGACGGGATGTGCTTCCGGACAAAGTGGAATGGCTGCAGGTGGATTGCAATGACGCTAAGGCCATGAAAAAAGCGGTGGAAGGCCGGTATTTCGACGTAGTGGCCGAGTTTATCGGTTTTACCCCTCTGCAGGTGGAGCGTGATATCGATATTTTCAGCGGAAAATGCGGTCAATATATCTATATCAGTTCAGCTTCCGTATATCAGACGCCCCCTGCACATTTTATGATAACAGAAAGTACCCCCAGGAAAAATCCGTATTGGCTTTATTCGAGAAATAAAATAGCCTGCGAGGACATTTTAAACAAGGCCTACCAGGAAAACAATTTTCCTGTAACCATTGTAAGGCCTTCCCATACATACTGTGAACGGTCCATACCCATGGGAGTGGAAGGGAAAAAGGGAAGCTGGCAGATATTGGAAAGGATGCGCCAGGGCAAACCGGTTATTGTGCATGGAGACGGAACCTCCCTTTGGACATTTACATTCAGCACGGATCTGGCGAAAGGCTTCTGCGGCCTTATGGGGAATCCTCATGCTTTGGGCGAAACCGTTCATATAACCAGCGATGAGACTCTCACCTGGAACCAAGCCTATGAGATTGTAGGGCAAGCTTTGGGAGTAAAGCCCCATTTGGTGCATATTCCTACAGATTACATCGCTGCTTGGGATAGCGATCAGCTCGGGGGACTCATGGGAGATAAAGCCCATTCCGTCGTGTTTGACAACAGCAAGATCAAGCGGCTGGTACCCGGTTTCTGCGCAGAAATACGCTATGACCAAGGCGTGCGGCGCTGCTTGGCATATATGGAGGAACACCCGGAATGTAAGCGTGAAGACCCTGCATTCGATGAGTGGTGCGATAAACTGATTGAAGTGTATTTTTCAGGCCTTGCTAATCGGAAAGAGAGGGCCGTCAAAGAGTGAATCTGCATGAATGGGCCCGTAGCCCCATACCTTCCCCGAAAAAAGGAGCAGAGATCCCGTTTCCCCAGGAATGCGGCGAGGCTCTTATAGACATCACACAAATTTCCCCCAGGATTATATATGCGGCTTCCTATTATAGGCAGAACCTGAACGGAGCTCTTTCCCGCTGTTATGTTAGAGAAACAGTAGCGAAAATGCTTAAAAAAGCGTTAAAAGAGCTTCCGCAGGAATATGGGTTTCTAATTTTTGATACGTTACGCCCCGCCGCTGTGCAGCAGGCGCTGTATGATGCGTATTTGGCCAAGCTGGTTCAATTGCATCCGGATTGGGATAAGGAACAGCTGGATGAAGAGATCGATCAGTTTGTTGCACTTCCCAGAATTGATTATCGCCGCCCCGCTCCCCATACAACGGGGGGCGCGGTGGATCTGACCCTCTGCCGGGATGGTGTACCTCTTCCCATGGGGACGGGTTTTGATGATTTTTCCCCCCGGGCGAATACCCGATATTTGGAGGAGCACCGGGATTTTCCCGGCGATAAGGAAGCAGCGGAAAACCGGCGCATTTTGTATCACTGTATGATTTCTGCAGGGTTTGTTAATTATAGTGGAGAATGGTGGCATTTTTCCTATGGAGACAGAGCCTGGGCAGGGAAAACGGGGGAAATACCAATTTATAGCTACATTGAACCGCCGTGTATGGCCTGCTGCGAAGAATC